>JAFYOD010000312.1 GCA_017556515.1 Lachnospiraceae bacterium | reverse complement strand
TGGTCCTTACAATACTCAAAATCACCTTCACACTTGGAACAATAACGGAACTCCATATCCGGCTTATCCAGATCTGTGACTCCGCATACTGCACAGCGATGACGGCCTACACGTTTTATCTCCTGAACATTCTGGTTCATCTGTGCCTTAAACTGCTGTCGTCTCTTAATCTCCTTCGGGTTGTAACGCATACCCTTGAACAATATGAAGAAAATGAAGAAGTTTAATAATGACATGACAACTGCGATCTTTGTTGCCACTCCTCCAAATACGAAACCGTACAGGAAGTACATACCGTCAAACAACGCCAGCCATTTGGCCTTGATCGGGATCACTAGGAATAACAGGAATTTGTTATCCGGAAATGTCATCGCATAGGCAAAGAACAGAGAGAAGTTCAGATACTCTGCTGTTAGAGGGTATACCGTGCCAAATGCCAGATAAATGATGATCGATGCCAATACATGGCCGATCACACCAATCAGAAAATATAAATTGAATCGGAAAGTTCCCCACATATATTCCAGGACTCTTCCCATATTATAGTAACAATAGATAACAAGTACATTGATAAAGATGCCTCCGGACATCGGCCACATCAAAAATGTCACACAACGCCAGATCTGTCCGCGGAGAATCTTGCTTGCATCCAGCATCAGGAACTCAATGTAAACCTGAGGTGCCAGCTGACTGACCACAAGACCGATCGCATATAAAATCACGACATAATACATCAGATTCGGGATCGCATATTTTCCGAATTTTCGTTCTAATTTATTAAGTAGATTCATTCCAGCATTCCTTTCCTTTTATTATGCGCAGATTTCCCATTCTGAACATCTACATTCTATTATAATTCCCCTTGATTCTATTTGTCAAACCCTTTGAGAAAGGTTACATTCTTCTTATAGAACTTTTATATTCTTAACACAATCTTAACACGTTTTGTGACAGTTCTATACAGTATGTACATTGTCTTACAAAATCAAATATGCTATACTTTTGTCGGAGTATGCCATGATGTTATGGCAACCCCATCACATAGTTTTGATTACTATGTGAATATCCATTTTATTTTCTACATACTGATGATACAAAAGGATTTTCCTTCGGTATCACCCCACAAAGGAGGTAAGGGGAAATTACCCCAGTCGTATGAATAAGATTTACAGACTTGGAATCGATATCGGTTCCACAACCGTTAAAATCGCAGTCATCGATGAAAATAACAACATCCTGTTTGCTGATTACGAAAGACATTATGCAAACATTCAGGAAACTCTGGCTTCCCTTCTTAAGAGATGCAGAGAGCGTCTTGGTGAGCTGTCTCTTCGTCCAAGCATTACCGGTTCCGGCGGTCTTACACTGTCCGGTCATTTACAGATCCCATTCGTACAGGAAGTTGTTTCTGTTGCCACATCCCTTCAGGACTACGCTCCGCAGACTGATGTAGCGATCGAGCTCGGTGGCGAAGATGCGAAGATTATTTATTTTACCGGCGGTATTGACCAGCGTATGAACGGTATCTGCGCAGGCGGTACCGGTTCCTTTATCGACCAGATGGCATCTCTGTTACAGACAGATGCGACCGGTCTCAATGAATATGCAAAAAATTATAAAGCAATCTATCCGATTGCAGCACGCTGTGGCGTATTTGCAAAATCTGATATCCAGCCTTTGATCAATGAAGGTGCTACACGTGAGGACTTATCTGCTTCTATTTTCCAGGCAGTTGTAAACCAGACGATCAGTGGTCTTGCATGCGGTAAACCGATCCGTGGAAACGTAGCTTTCCTCGGAGGACCTCTGCATTTCCTTTCTGAACTGCGCGAGTCCTTCATTCGTACACTGAATCTGACTGAGGAGCAGATCATTGCTCCGGATCATTCTCATCTGTTCGCAGCTGTAGGTGCAGCGATGAACGCCAAGGATGAAACTGTGCTCTCCCTGGATAAGATGATTGCTGATCTGTCCGGCGGTATTCAAATGGAATTCGAAGTAAAACGTATGGAGCCTCTGTTCAAAGACGAGACTGCATACAAAGAATTTACAGACCGTCATGCTCAGTACAAAGTAAAACGTGGAGATCTGTCCACTTACGAAGGTAACTGTTTCCTCGGAATCGACGCCGGTTCTACAACCACAAAGATCGCCTTAGTTGATGAGGATGGCTCTCTTCTCTACAACTTCTACAGCAACAACAACGGAAGTCCGATGGCGACTGCCATTGCTGCCATGAAAGAGATCAAATCTCTTCTCCCGCCGACAGCGAAGATCGCTTATTCCTGCTCCACCGGATATGGTGAGGCATTATTAAAAGCAGCATTCTTACTGGACGAAGGCGAAGTTGAGACAATCTCTCATTATTATGCAGCTGCATTCTTCAATCCGGACGTTGACTGTATCCTCGATATCGGCGGTCAGGACATGAAGTGCATCCGCATCAAGGACAGCACCGTTGACAGTGTGCAGTTAAATGAGGCATGTTCCTCCGGCTGCGGTTCTTTCATTGAGACATTTGCAAAATCTCTGAATTTCAGTGTTCAGGATTTCGCAAAAGAGGCTCTGTATGCACAGAACCCGATCGACCTCGGTACCAGATGTACCGTATTTATGAACTCTAACGTAAAACAGGCACAGAAAGAGGGCGCATCCGTTGCTGATATCTCTGCCGGCCTGGCTTACTCTGTTATTAAAAATGCATTATTTAAGGTAATTAAGATCACAACTGCTTCCGATCTCGGTAAGAATGTGGTGGTTCAGGGCGGTACCTTCTATAATGATGCGGTTCTGCGAAGCTTTGAGAAGATCGCAGGCTGTGATGCGATCCGCCCGGATATCGCAGGTATCATGGGTGCCTTTGGTGCAGCCCTGATCGCACGCGAGCGCTATCTGCATGAGCCGAAGGAGACAACGATGCTCTCCCTTGACAAGATCATCAACCTGACCTATACAACAACCATGAGCCGCTGTCGCGGTTGCATGAACCATTGTGTACTTACCATCAACCGTTTCGAAGGCGGCCGTCAGTACATTTCCGGTAACCGTTGCGAACGTGGTCTCGGTATGGAAAAAGCGAAGCGCGATATCCCGAACCTTTACAATTACAAATATCATCGTTTATTCGATTATGAGCCGTTACCGCTCGATCAGGCACCGCGCGGCATCGTAGGTATCCCGCGTGTCCTCAATATGTACGAGAACTTCCCGTATTGGGCAACCTTCTTTAAAGAGCTTGGTTTCCGTGTGATGATCTCTCCACAGTCCAACCGTCAGGTTTATGAACTTGGTATCGAAACGATCCCGAGTGAGTCTGAATGTTATCCGGCAAAACTGGCTCACGGACATATTGCATGGCTGATCAACCGCGAAGTTCCATTCATCTTCTATCCGTGTATTCCGTATGAGCGTAAGGAAGTTGCAGGCGCAGGCAACCATTACAACTGCCCGATGGTTACTTCCTATGCTGAAAACATCAAGAATAACATGGAAGAGCTGAAGGAAAAGAACATCAAATTCATGAATCCGTTCATGGCATTCACATCCGAGGAAATCCTGGCAAAACAGCTGGTGAAAGAATTCAAGAAGGAATTTGATATTCCGGAAAAAGAAATCCTGGCTGCTGCAAAGAAAGCTTGGGAGGAACAGGATGCTGCAAGACGTGATGTGGAGAAGAAAGGTGAAGAGGTTCTTCAGTATCTGAAAGAAACCGGTAAAAAAGGTATTGTCCTTGCAGGCCGTCCGTACCATATCGATCCAGAGATCAACCATGGTATCCCGGACCTGATCACATCCTACGGTTTCGCAGTTTTAACAGAAGATGCTGTTTCCCACCTGGCTCCGATCGAGCGTCCGACCATCGTTACAGACCAGTGGATGTACCACTCCAGACTGTATGCAGCTGCAAGCTTTGTAAAAACTCAGGATAATCTGGATCTGATCCAGCTGAACTCCTTCGGCTGCGGTCTCGATGCTGTTACAACCGATCAGGTTAGTGATATTTTAACCAACTCCGGAAAGATCTATACGGTTCTGAAGATCGATGAGGTGAATAACCTGGGCGCAGCCCGTATCCGTATCCGTTCTCTGATCTCCGCACTCCGTGTGAGAGATGAAAGAAGATATACAAGAAAGATCGTTTCCAGTTCCTATAACCGTGTGGTATTCACTAAGGAAATGCGTGATACCTACACCATCCTTTGTCCGCAGATGTCTCCGATCCATTTTGATATGATGGAGACTGCATTCCGCAGCTTTGGATATAACCTGGAAATTCTTCAGAATGACGATAAGAATGCAGTAGATACAGGACTTAAGTACGTAAACAATGACGCATGTTATCCGTCTCTGATCGTAATCGGTCAGATTATGGATGCACTGCTTTCCGGAAAATATGATCTGGATCGTACGGCTGTCATTATGACTCAGACAGGCGGCGGCTGTCGTGCTTCCAACTATATCAGCTTTGTACGCCGTGCGCTTGAAAAAGCCGGAATCCCACAGGTACCGGTAATTTCCTTAAATGCCAACGGTATGGAGACTAACCCGGGCTTCCAGCTGACACCACGTCTGCTGACTAAGGCAATGCAGTCCATCGTTTACGGCGACGTATTTATGCGTGTTCTGTATGCGACCAGACCGTACGAAAAAGTTCCGGGTTCTGCAAATGCCCTGCATGAAAAGTGGAAAAAGATCTGTAATAAATCTCTGTCCACAAAGAATCCGGGCGTTATGGAGTTTACAAAGAACATTCGCGGAATCATCCGTGACTTTGATAAACTGGAACGTATTGATGTTAAGAAACCGAGAGTCGGCATCGTTGGTGAGATCTTAGTTAAGTTCTCTCCGATGGCCAACAATCATATCGTAGACTTACTCGAAGCAGAAGGCGCAGAGGCTGTTATGCCGGATCTGATGGACTTCCTGCTGTACTGCTTCTACAATAATAACTTTAAGGCTGAGAATCTTGGTACAAAGAAATCCACTGCTCACCTGAGCAATATGGGCATCTCTCTTCTGGAATATTTCCGTAAGACTGCCCGTATCGAGCTTGAAAAGAGTAAGAACTTTGTTCCGCCGGCAAAGATCAAAGATCTGGCTGTAATGGCAAGTGACTTTGTATCCATCGGTAACCAGACTGGTGAAGGCTGGTTCCTGACAGGCGAGATGCTGGAGCTGATCCACAGCGGCGCAGGCAATATTGTCTGTGTACAGCCATTCGGATGCCTCCCGAACCACATTGTTGGTAAGGGTGTTATCAAGGAACTCCGCCACAAATATCCGCAGGCAAACATCGTAGCCGTTGACTACGACCCGGGTGCCAGCGAGGTAAACCAGCTCAACCGTATCAAACTGATGCTGGCAACCGCACATAAAAATCTTGAATCATAAGAAATTAAATAAGTGACTCGCTCGCGAGGCACTTCGCCTGCGGCGGGTCGCATCAGCGACATCTTCATTACCGCCGCAGTGCGATCCTCGCAGAGCGTTTCTTATCCCATAGGAAAGAAGTTTCCTATGGGATAAGAAAAACTCCGACTGACCGGATATGGTCTGTCGGAGTTTCTTATTTTTGGAGTTTTTGTACCTGAGAAGTTGATTCTCTTGCTCTAAGGTACAATCCAACTCTAAATTTATTGTTTTTCTGGCGCTTTGAAGCCTGATTGTACCTGGCGTTGGCTAGTTTTATTGCCGAGGTACAATTTCTTGGTAGTTTCTGTACCTGGCCTGAAGTATTTCTTCGTCTCAGATACAATCGCCTTGCGACAACATCCTTTTTTATGGAATTTGCTGTCTCATTTGTACCTGAAATTCAAAATCAATCTCTCCAGATACAATTAAAACTGCTTCTTCGTACTGTTTCCACGAATATCAACATCAATATAGCGCTCAACATCTTCTCCACGCACACCAATGTAATATTCTGTCAGGTTTGCTGTGGAACAAGAGTGGTTCGGGATGATAATAATCTTATCTCCCACCTTCAAATCAGTCGGACCATCGACATGAATCTTGCCAACTTCCTCAGACAAGCTGTACATAGTCAGTTCCGGATGGCCTTTGATCACACCGTGACCTTTTACAGATGCATTTCCATGAGCACCCATATCAAGACCCAGGCACTTCGCACCTGCATCACAAATGAACAAATCCTCTCTCGGATGAGAGACAACAGAAGCAAGCACATATAATGCACACTCATCCTCTGTTGCTGTATTAGTGGACATCTGAATCGCATCATTGAAAATATAGTTTCCCGGATGATAGATCATCAGATTTTCATCTTCCAGAGATCCCCAGAATGTCGGAGTTGCACCACTGGAGATGATTTCTAATTCATATCCTGCCGCACGGAGTGCATCCGCTGCGATCGCAAGGCTTTCCATCTCATCTTTGCAATACTGCGGAACATCTGCTTCACAAGAAGCTCCGTAAACATGACCCGGATGAGTGGAAATACCACAGAATTTCAAGTTCTTGAAATCTTTCAAGGCATCCGCTAACTCCACTGCCTTATCCGGAGCAACACCAAAACGATGAAGACCGCTGTCTACGATCATTGTATACTTTACAACTACGCCCGCTTTTTCTGCACCTTCATTGATCAGACGGGCAGCGTCAATGCCATCGATACGAACGATAAAATTGCATCTCTTCGCCAGTTCTACCACACGCTTGATGGAAACTTCGGTTGCAACCGGATATGCATACATGATGTTTTCAAAACCGGCTTCGCACATTGCCTCCGCCTCATCTAATGTACCGCAAAGGAATCCGGTACAGCCATACTCTGCCTGCAGACGGGACAGTTCTGTGCTCTTGTGAGTCTTGATCATCGGCCAGATCTGCTTTCCTGCTTTTGCCGCAGCATCACAATATTTCTTAACATTATGCTCCATGGAATCCAGATTTAAAAGGATCGCAGGAGTCTGAAGTTCATGAATTGTCATAGTTTATTTCCCTTTCACTGAGAAGATTTTCGAATTCTCTAATATATCCATTATAAGCTTATGACAGGCAAATTTCAATGAATTCTGCTGGAGAATCGCGACTTGACACAAGATCAAATTTTCTCTAAGATGGAGATCAACACATCTTTTTTCATTTCTAATATTTTATGGAGGCCTATTATGTTAAAGGAAAAAATTCTAAAAGAATATCTTTCTGTTCAAACTCAAATCAGCCAAATTCAACATGAATTAACTTCTTTACCTGACGGAAAATTATTGATATCGAATGATGGAAAATATAAGAAATGGTATGTCAGTGATGGGCATACGAAGGAATATATTCCGAAAAAGAACCGTCTGCTTGCGGAGCAACTGGCGCAGAAAAAGCACTTGATGGCCAAACTAGATTATCTGCTGCAAGAAAAACTAGCTCTAGACGCATATTTGCAAATACAAAAAACAAATGAGCAGTATCCGGATGCAAGTATTATAACTGACTCCGAATATGCTCAGCTGCTGGCTTCTTATTTGAAGGCTCCCACGCAAGACCTCAGACAATGGGCCAATGAAACCTACGAACAAAATCTAAATTATCCAGAGCACCTGGTCCATAAAGCAAGCTCCGGTATCATGGTCCGCTCCAAATCCGAAGCAATGATTGAACGCTTTTTGTATACAAACAGGATTCCATTTCGATATGAATGTGCACTACACCTGGAAAGCATGACTTTCTATCCGGATTTCACGATCTTACATCCAGAGACAAAGGAAACTTACTATTGGGAACACTTTGGACGAATGGATGATATGTCATATGCCGAGAAGGCCTTTTCAAAACTTCGAACCTATACTGCTTACGGAATCATCCCTTCCATTCAATTGATTACGACTTATGAAACAAAAAGGCAGCCGCTGAGCTACGAAGACGTTGAGAAAACAGGAACGCTCTACTTTTTATCTTGAATTCTTGTACCTTATCTATGATATTCCTGGACTTCAGGTACAAAACCTCGCCAAAATTTCCGATGTACGGCTAGATTTTAGCTTGATTGTACCTGGCCAAAGCAATTTCACACTTCTGGATACAGAAACCACCGCAAAAATGTATCCCACATCAAGTCTTCCGTGTTTCAGGTACAATCGGACAAAAACCAGCCAAATATCACCATTACACCTCCCCCGATTGTACCTGAAAGCAAGAAAGACGCCTCTCTAGGTACAATCGCGCCCGAAAGCAACACAAAAAAAAGGCCACCCTGTCTTTCGACAGGATGGCCTTCCATCTTATATCGTTCAACTAATTCAAGAATTAGTGGTGATGACGATGCATGGAGAAGGAGTTCATATCGTACTCTTTAAGAGTATCGGAAATCTTTCTCTCCGGTGTAGCATTGATCTGTGCTTCACGATCTTTCTTGAATGCTGCCTCAGCCTTA
>JAFYOD010000311.1 GCA_017556515.1 Lachnospiraceae bacterium | reverse complement strand
GTTAACTGCTTTTATGACCCGTCCGGGAATCGAACCCGGGTTTACGGCGTGAGAGGCCGTCGTCTTGACCGCTTGACCAACGGGCCAGTAAATCGAGGCGACAGGATTCGAACCTGCGACCTCTGCGTCCCGAACGCAGCGCTCTACCAAACTGAGCCACGCCTCGTTACCGCTACTGTTTTACCAGCGACTCAATTATAATAGCACGAGTGTCGAAAAAAAGCAAGTACTTTTTTGAAATATTTAAAAAAAAATCAATATAAAAAAGGAGGGGCCGACGGTAAGGGGATCCGCCGGCCTCGAGTATGAAAAAGTATAAAAGGTTATATCTTTGATACGTATATTAGGATACATCATAATTGTGACCAAAGTTTGACCATAATATGAAAGAATCCGGAAGTCTATAAAAAAAGAATAACCTTTATTTAAAAAATTCGTTCTTGATCAACTCGATTGGCATATCAAACCTGGTCCAAAGACGAAAGGCCTCTGCCCCCTGATAGAGGAGCATATAAGTTCCGTTGAAATACGGAAGCTCTTTTTCGCGTGCCATGGATAAGAGTTTTGTTTCCTTTGGATTATAGATAATATCAGATACAATAATTCCGTCAGGAAGCAGGTCGGCAGAGGAGATCGGACATGCATCAGTATTCGGAGCCATTCCAATGGAAGTTCCGTTGACTAGGATCGTACTGTCGGCCAGCTCGGATCGAAGAGAATCCTCATCGTTAAAATCGCATAGTTTGATTTTACAGTTGGTTTCTGTCATTAAGGCGTTGGCAGTTATTTCTGCACGTTCATAGAAACGACTGGTTTTTCTTAAGAAGACCGAAATTTCCGCAACTCCGTCGAGTGCAGCCTGGACCATGATCGCAGTTGCAGCGCCACCGGCACCGAGAAGAGTCATTTTCTTTCCGATAATATCGAATCCGGCATCTTTTACAGACTGCATGTAGCCGATACCGTCTGTGTTATGTCCGGTAAGAATTCCATTGTCGTTGACTACGGTATTTACTGCACCGATCAATTTGGCTGCCGGCGACAGATTGTCGCAAAGTGCTACCATTTTATTTTTACACGGCATGGTAAGGTTAAATCCGCGGGCTCCTAAGGTTTTCAGACCTTCAACGGCGGCTTCAAGAGTTGTTTCATTAACCTCAAATGCCAGATATCTATAATCAAGTCCAAGCGTTTCAAAAGACTTGTTGTGCATCATAGGGGAGATGCTGTGTTTGCAGGGACTTCCGAGCAGACACATAAGGCCTGTGTGACCGGTAATCTGATTTTTCATGATGGATACCTCCATAGTATGTTCTGAATTTATTATATCAGCAGTATCAGAAGATTGCAATGCAGCAGAGAATACGATATAATGTCCGTAGAAAATGTTTTATTAAAATGAACTTACTGAAAGAAGCGTAGTGTGTTATGAAATTGAATGAACATATATTTCTGATCGGTTTTATGGGATGTGGAAAGAGTACCAATGCCCGTTATCTTTCGAAGATGACCGGTGCAGTACAGATGGAGATGGACCAAAAGATCGTTGAGAAGCAGGGGATGGCGATTTCAGATATCTTTGAAAAGTATGGTGAAGTATACTTCAGGGATTTGGAGACCGATCTGATCCGTTCAATGAAGGAAAAGGAGCCTATGGTGGTGTCTTGCGGAGGCGGCGCAGTTCTTCGCGAGGAGAATGTGGCATTGATGAAGGAATGTGGAAAAATTGTACTTTTGACTGCATCTCCAGAGGCAATTTATGACCGTGTAAAACATAGTACGGATCGTCCGCTTCTCAATGGAAATATGAATGTGGAATATATTTCAGAATTGATGGAGAAACGCAAACCAAAATATGAGGCAGCTGCAGATATTGTGATCTCTACTGAGATGAAGAATGTCCGTGAAATCTGTGAGGAGATTTTGGAAGAGATGGAGCGGCTTCGTACACGTGCTGAACGGCAGGCAAGATAGAGCTTTCTGTACGAGGTCAGTCACAGTACCGACAGCGTACATAAGATAGACGTAATTGAATTCGTTTAATAGGAGGAACAAAAATGAACATCAAGGAAAAATTTGGGCGCCTTGGAATTGACAATGCCCCGGGTCAGGAAGCGCTTCAGAAGGCGCAGCAGCTAGAGTTTCGCGGAGAACCGATCCCGGGACCGGTTGTTGACTTTTCTCATGGCGATGTAGATGCCCATGAGCCGACACCGGGAAGCTTTGAGGTGTTTGCAAAAGGAGTGGAAGAGGGTGCTGCACAGGCTTATACTCCGTACAGAGGACGTAAAACCGTTCTGGAACATGTGGCAGAGAGCCTTTCTGCATTTAGCGGCGCCAAGATCGATCCGGCAGAGAACCTGATCATCACACCTGGAACACAGGGCGCATTATTCTTAGCGATGGGTGCTAATATTGTTCCGGGCGATAAAGTTGCGATCATGGAGCCGGACTATTTTGCAAACCGTAAGATGGTTGAGTTCTTCCATGCAGAGCTGGTGCCGATCCAGATGGATTATACAAACGTGGAAAAAGGTTCCGGTATCGATCTGGCTGCACTGGAAAAAGCATTTGCAGATGGCGTGAAACTGTTCTTATTTTCTAACCCGAACAACCCGGTTGGATGTGTGTATACATATGATGAGATCGTGACTATCGCGGCTCTGGCTAAGAAGTATGATGTAACTTTGATCGTGGATGAACTGTATTCCCGTCAGGTATATCCGGGTGTGGAATATACTCATCTTTGTGCACAGAAAGAGATTCCGGACAATCTGATCACGATCATCGGACCGTCCAAGACAGAATCTTTAAGCGGTTATCGTCTGGGTGCAGCATTTGGTACTGCAGAGATCATCATGCGTATGGAGAAGCTTCAGGCGATCATGTCCCTTCGATGCAGCGGCTACAATCAGGCAGTATTGTTTACATGGTTCAATGAGCCGGAAGGCTGGCTGGCAGACCGTGTGAAGCAGCATATGGAGATCCGTGATGCGATCATGGAAAAACTGAATGTGGTTCCGGGCGTGTGTGCAAGACCGACTGACGGTGGAAGTTATCTGTTTGTAGAGATTCCGGAACTGGATGTAACACTCCATCAGTTTGTGCGTATTGTACGTGAGATGGCAAATGTGATCGTAACTCCGGGTACTGAGTTTGGTCCGCAGTTTATCCACCATTTCCGTATTAACTTCTCTCAGGATAAGGAGAAGGCAGTGGCAGCGATCGAAAGACTGTTAGCGATTATGGAACGATATCGCAAAGCGTAATGATAAAGAAAGAGGTAATAAATATGAGTAAAGAAGCAAATCCGATCCCGCAGGGTAAATATGTTCCGGCAACCAGATTTGGTGATGTGATCTTCACAGCAGGTATGACACCGAGAAACAATGGTGTGCTGATCAAGACAGGAAAGATCGGTCTGGAAGATGCGATCGAAGATTACAATGATGCAGTTCGTCAGGCAGCAAAAAATGCATTGACAGCAGCGAAGAATAAGCTGGAAGAAGGCGAGAAGATCGTACAGATCATGTCTATTACAGTTTATGTAAATGCTCCGGAAGGTTTCACAAAGCAGTCTAAGATTGCAGACATCGCATCCGAGTATTTCTGCGAAGAACTTGGTGAGGCAGGCGTAGGAAGCCGTGCAGCGGTAGGTGTATCTTCACTTCCGGGTGATGCTCCGGTGGAGATTTCCATTGTGGCCGGTGCTTCTAAATAAAGTGTGGATTTAATTGAGTTAACTTGGTAATAAAAGAGTCCCAGGGTGACATGAATTTTCTTGTTGGAAATTCTTGTTAATCCTGGGTTTTTGATTTTTTAAGTTAATGAATGGGAGATAATCCAATAGGTAGAGTGCTTGGCGTGAGCTTTTTGGATAGTTCTATGAGTTACAGACCTCAAAATCACATTCTTAATCTCTTCCAAACTACGCATTTGTGACAGTTGAGATCTTTTTTATGTGAGAAATCCATTTTTTAATATGCATCTTCCATTTAGTGTGTGATTTCCTTATGAATAATAGGCTCCTCTGTCCAGTTTACCATGTTTTTCACCCTTGCTTTATTTGATTTCTTTACACGAATTTGAGGCTCCTATCCAACTAAGCCACTCATTTCCAAACAATCCATTGGACAGCTTCCTCACATTTTTATCTTAATGTCCCAATATCGAAGTTTGAAACCTCTCAAACAACATACTAAAGCCCAGTAAATTACCGAGTAAATTTTGCTTAGTAAAAAATATATACAATATATGATAGAAAAACCATACATATCTCAAATGATAGGTTAGACGACTGCGCTTCGAAAGATTTTCGACTGTACAAAGGTCGCGAACGCCTTTATTGCGACCGACTACAGTCGGATAAAATCGCATCGAAGCAAAGGTAGTCAACCGTTTTTGAGATAGTATGGTTTTTCTACATATATTGCTATTATATTTTTACTAACTTAAATCCACACTATACGTCGTTTCTTACCAGATCCTCAAAGGATTCTCTGCGTACAGCCACATAGCTTTCGCCACCGGATAACATAACTACCGGCGGTCTGCCAAGGCGGTTGTAGTTGGATGCCATGGTGTAGTTGTATGCGCCTGTTGTGCAGACAGCTACGATATCACCTCTGCCAACGTTGGACGGTACAACGATGTGTTCCTGAATGATGTCTCCGGATTCGCAGCAGCGGCCTACCAGATCACACTTGAAGTCACAGATTTCGTTCATCTTATTTGCTACAAAGCAAGTATATTTGGAACCATAGAGAGCAAATCTCGGGTTGTCACCCATGCCTCCATCGATGGATACATAGTTTTTGTATCCCGGGATTTTCTTAACAGTACCGACGGTGTATAATGTCATACCTGCGTCGGCAACGATGCTTCTGCCCGGTTCCATGTGGATTTCCGGAACTTCAATGCCGAGTCTTGCGCAAGTCTCTTTGATCGCATCAGCAACATCAGCAACTTTTGTCTCAATATCCAGGTATGGATCTGTGTCTACATAACGAACACCGTAACCGCCGCCAAGGTCTAACATCGGAGCTGTGTAGCCGAGTTTTTCTTTCATCTCAGCGATAAACTCCAACATAACAACAGCAGCTCTTTCGAAGATATCTTCCTCAAATACCTGAGAACCAACGTGGCAATGGAAGCCCATCAGCTCTACGTGCGGCTGTT
>JAFYOD010000310.1 GCA_017556515.1 Lachnospiraceae bacterium | reverse complement strand
CATTATCAAAAAACATCTGCGTCGTCAGAAAATCACAGCCTGCATCTACTTTTTCTTTCAAATGAAGAATATCTTCCGCCTTGGTTCCTGACTCCGGATGACCTTCCGGATAGCAGGCTCCGCCAATGCAGAAATCTCCCAGAGTTTTCAATTCTGCAACCAGTTCACTGGCATACTTATAATCATTCTGGATCACTCCGTCCTTCGGAATGTCTCCACGTAAAGCCATAATATTGTGAATGTCATGTTCTTTCAGACGGTCCACTACCTGATGTACATATTCTCTTGTGGAGCTGACACATGTCAAATGCGCAAGAGCCGTCACTCCAAACTTTTGTTTCAGATCAGAAGCAATATCCACAGTATACTTACTGGTTCCTCCTCCGGCTCCATAAGTCACACTCATAAACGCCGGTGCTAATCTTGCGATCTCAAAAGCTGCTTCCTCTACTGATTCAAAGGCTGATTCCTCCTTCGGTGGAAAAACTTCAAAAGAAAGCACAGGCTTATCCTGTGCTAAAATCTCACTAATCTTCACCTGTCATCACACTCCAATCCATTCATCACTATATCTTTTACCATTCGCTTTATCAAGCCATCGTTATATCACGATGAAGTCCAAGTATAAAGATATAGAAGATACAGACAGGGCGGTCAAACGCGTCAACATAAGGTCGCTGAATCCTTTGTCGATATCGTGGGGAGATTACGCTTTCAAAATTAAATCTTGAACGCCCTCGCTGTATCTTCCATACGCTAGGTATAATACCATAAGCATTTTTTTTCGTCTAATATGTAAAAAAAACAGCTAGTTATAGGTATAACCTATAACCAACTGCTCTTATCCGCTTCAATATATCGGTCAATCTCTTCCAAATACTTATGACCCAGTACACTTAATGCGATACCTTTTCGCTTAATATAACCAATGGTCATGATCTCATCGGATTTCAATTTGACCGCACCATAATCCGGACCATTAAGACTCTCACAAGTAATACCGGAACAAAGAGTATATGCATTCAGACCACGCATCAGGTTTAGCAAAGTACCTCGGTCATTTGCCTTGATCAATCGTTTATATTTGTAAGTACTTAACACTTCCTCTGCAAAATAGAAGGAATTGAACGTTCCCTGTTCAAATGAAAGACATGGATACTCTTCCAGTTCTTCCAGGGCGATCTCCGTTTTTCCTGCCAGTGGATGGCCCTGCCAAAGATAAACATACGTACCGCAATCCATCAGAGGATGGAATTCAAGATCAGACTCCTCAAATAATTTAAATAAAACCTTTCGATTAAAATCGTTTACATACAGAATACCGATCTCACTTCGGAAATTTTTCACGTCCTCGATCACTTCGTAGGTTTTTTCCTCGCGCACTGCGAATTCGTACTCATCCATATCAAACTGTTTTACCAATTCGATAAATGCATTAACTGCAAAGGTATAATGCTGCATGCTTACGCCAAATTTCTTTTTTACATTCTTCTTTTCTACGTAGCGGTTTTCCATCAGTTCGTACTGCTCGATAACCTGTCTGGCATAGCTCAAAAATTCCTCACCTTCGAGCGTCAGAACAACACCTCGATTACCACGACGAAACAGTTCCACACCGATTTCCTTTTCCAGCTCCCTCACGGACTGAGATAAGCTCGGCTGTGCAATATATAATTGTTTTGCGGCCTCGTTCATAGAACCGGTATCCGCAATTGCGATCACATTTCTCAATTGGTTCAGAGTCATAAATTTCCCTCCTCGTCTCCATAGCACACGTTCTATATTAATATACACGAAACTTTCTGGAAATAAAAGAGAAAACTTGGAAATTCTTTGAAAATATGATATTATGAGCATAGTGTTTATTTCATTACAAAGGAGGCAAGTCATATGAGCAAAATCATCTCTATCAGTCGTGAATTTGGCAGTGGCGGCCGCGAAATCGGTTTCCGCCTGGCACAAAAACTTGGAATTCCTTTTTATGATAAAGAACTGATCACCATGGCATCCGAATCCAGCAACATCTCCGCGGAATTGTTTCAAGCAAACGATGAAATGATCGCGAAAAAGGAACATCCAAACAATACTTATGCTACGACCGATCCGTTCTCTCCGACTTACGAGATCCCGGTTTCAGATCAGCTATTTGTAATCCAGACAAAGATCATCAAACATCTGGCACAGCAAGGTCCTTGCGTTATCATCGGCCGATGCTCGGATATGATCATCGAAGATGCATTTAAAGTATTTATCTGTGCAAGTACAAAAAGCAGAGTCGAACGTCTGATGTCGTTAGAAGAAGATCCTTCTATTGACAGAAAGCAAATGGAAGCCCGAATTCGGACCATCGACAAAAAAAGAAAAGAATATTATCAGTTTTATACCGGCAATGAACGGGGCAAGCCGAAAAATTATGATATTTGCCTGAACAGCGGTAATCTTGGCATTGAAGAATGCGTCGAGATCATTGCAAATCTAGTTACTAAAGGAGACGCTCAGTTATGATCATTATTTTAAAGCAGCACGCAAATCCGGCGAAGGTTGAAGAATTAAAACAAGATTTAATTGCTCAGGGTTTTAAACTCCATCTCTCCGAAGGTACTCAGGCCAGCCTGATCGGCCTGATCGGTGATACTTCTCATGTGCACGAAGACTGGCTCCGTGCCCTTGATGTTGTTGACAGTGTCAGAAGAATCCGCGAACCATATAAAAAAGCAAACCGCTCCATGCATCCGGAAAATACCGTCATCGACATCTGCGGTCAGAAGATCGGCGGCGGACATTTCCAGGTTATCGCAGGTCCATGCTCTATTGAAACAAAAGCTCAGATTACTGAAGTTGCTGAAGACGTAAAACGCTCCGGTGCACATTTCCTCCGTGGCGGCGCATTTAAACCTAGAACTTCCCCATATGCATTCCAGGGACTTCATGAGCAGGGACTTGATCTCCTCTTAGAAGCCAAAAAAGCAACCGGGCTTCCTGTTGTAACCGAGATCATGAGCCCGGAACATCTCCCGCTCTTTGAAGATGTTGACGTCATCCAGGTTGGTGCACGAAACATGCAGAATTTCGAGCTTTTGAAGGAACTTGGTAAGATCAAAAAACCAATCCTGTTAAAACGAGGATTGGCAAATACCTTAAGTGAATTTTTAATGAGTGCTGAATATATCATGGCCGGCGGCAATGAAAATGTCATCCTCTGCGAACGAGGTATTCGTACATTTGAAACCGCGACCAGAAACACCTTGGACATCTCTGCAATTCCGATGTTAAAAGAGAAAACACACCTTCCGATCATCGTTGATCCAAGTCATGCTGCAGGCATCCGCTCCTTGGTTGATCCATTATCCATGGCAGCTATCGCTGCAGGTGCAGACGGCCTCATGATCGAAGTTCATAACAATCCGGAAAAGGCACTATGCGACGGCGCCCAGTCCTTAACACCACAGATGTTTGATACACTCATGAAGAAAATCAATAAAACTGTTGATTTCTTCCATACCATTAACTAAAAAATGGGACTGCTGATGCAGTCCCATTCTTTATGATTATTGTTCTCTAAATACGATTTCTCCGGTCTTCCAATCCATTGATTCTACAATTGCTAAAGATTCTAATCTGTATCCCAGATTTCGGATGCTCTTACCGCCCACCTGGAAACCTTTCTCAACTGCGATACCAATGCCTTCCACTGTTGCACCGGCTGCGTGCACGATCTGGATCAGACCCTGAAGTGCACAGCCATTGGCAAGGAAGTCATCAATTAAAAGTACATGGTCGCCTTCGTTTAAAAACTTCTTTGATACAATAACCTGATTTTTATTTTTGTGTGTGAAAGATTCTACTTCCGCTGTATATACATCGCCTTCAATGTTGATGCTTTTTGCCTTTTTCGCAAATACTACCGGAACACCAAAATGCTGAGCTGCGATACAAGCAATTCCGATTCCGGAAGCCTCGATCGTCATGATCTTATTGATGTT
>JAFYOD010000040.1 GCA_017556515.1 Lachnospiraceae bacterium | reverse complement strand
TTCTTCTCACGATCCACAACTTCTGCATAATCGCTCCAGTCACTGCCTGCCATTACCCACGGCTGACGGAGGAAGTTGAGAAGGTCGCTCTCGTTCTGTGCAAAATAAATGCCCTGAACAATACCCTCGTTGGCTGCCAGAAGATCAATAGTAGCATCAAACGGAGTCTTGCCCTGTTCCTCTGCGATCTGTGTCAGTGTTTTGCCAATCTCATCTTTTGTCTTGTATGCACCTGCGATCAGGCTGCCTTCGTATCCTGCAGAATAAATGTTGCTCTCAAATTCATTAGCTTCATTGAAAATGGACCACTCAGCCTGTTTGCGGAGTTCTGCGCTCTCAGCCAGCTTACGAAGACCTTCTTTCTTGCCTTCTACCAGGTATTTCGGCGGAATCTGGGAGATCAGCGGTGCAGAACCTCCTGTAAACGGATACTGGTCAGCCGTAATTGTCATGCCTGCCGCCTGATTGTCTTCGATATATTTGATAATGTCTAAGCTGTTGCCTTCGTTGTGGTGACCAATCACCTTGATATGGGAAATATTAACCGGGATTCCGCTGGCGCGTCCGATCACAAGCGCTTCCTCGATGGACTCTTTCAGCTGATTACCCTCACCACGGATGTGTGTAGTATATACACCACCGTATTCATGAGCCACTTTCGCGATCTCAATCAGCTCTTCTGTGCCTGCAAATACAGACGGTGTGTATACAAGACCTGTGGAAAATCCAAGAGCACCGCACTCCATGGCTTCCTTCATAAGATCACGCATCTGCTGAAGCTGTGCTTCATTCGGAGTACCTTCACCAAATCCCATAACTTTACCGCGGATCGGGCCCTGACCTGCAAAGAATGCAATGTTCGGACCATGCGGAATGCTGTCTGCATATGCAAAATATGTGGTATAGTTCTCACAGATCTTTGCATATTCTTCCTCAGAAATACCAACAGACGGATCAAATTCTCCGTAATACGGAGTTGCCTGGGAGCCACACTGACCTGCCAGCTCTGTAGTAGTTCCGTCCTCCAGATGATTGTAGCCTGTCAGATTCGGATTGAAGATTACTTTATCTGTATGAGTGTGTGTATCAATGAAGCCCGGTGCTACGATCAGACCTGTGGCATCGATCACTTTTTTCGCTTCTCCCTCGATATTCTCTGCAATTTTTACGATCACACCATCGTTCACAGCCACATCTGCCTGAAAACGTGGCGCGCCGGTACCGTCCACTAAGGTACCGTTTTTAATTAAAAGATCATACATATCTGTTTCCCCCTATTTTTTCCCGTTTAAAATATCCACGATCGTTTTTTCTGTTCCAACCATGCCCGGAGATGCGATCAGTCCCATGTTTTTCATGGTTTCCTCCGGATTCGCACCATTGATGCCATGGTCGTTGAAAATATAAACATTGTTCATAGCCATGTTCACAGATGTGAATGCTGCATCCACTGCTACTACGCCTTTCATGGTACAGCCCTGGTTGCCTCCGTCACAGATCATGCCTGTAATGCTGCAGGCCATGTTGTTGATCACTTTTTCCATCTGTTCCGTGGTTCCGCCCTTTAAAAGCACCAGACCACAGGCCATGCCTGTTCCGGCTGCGATCGCACATCCACAGAATGCGGACAGCTTTCCGGAATATTCTTTAATATATGTACAGATCAGATAGCTCAGTACCGTTGCACGGTAAAGGGCCTCTTCCGTATATCCATTTACTTTGCAAGACGCTAATAATGGCATCGTTGCAATAATTCCATGAGCTCCGGAACCGGTAATGCTCATAGCCGGTTTGGAAAGTCCGAGAACTCGTGCCTCAATAGCTGCATTACAAAACAGAGACGCGGTCTTCTGCTCATCCTTTGACACGCGCTCTCCGCCATTCATCGCCAACAGATATCTAGAAAATGTGGTCTTCGGATTCGCTAAGCCCTCTTCCATCAGATCCCAGTTCATTTCATACGCAGCTTTCACAAACTCGATTTCCTCGATCGGAACATTTTTCGCGTACTGGTGCATCTCATCCAGTGTATATTTGTGGATCAGGATCTCTTCCTGCTCCTCAACTGCTTCTTCCGCAGCTGCAGTTTCCTTCGCAAATACCACCTTGTCATTTTCTGTGATCTTCACAATATT
>JAFYOD010000309.1 GCA_017556515.1 Lachnospiraceae bacterium | reverse complement strand
GCTTTTACCCATTTTGCTTCTTCCGGGATCGGAGCTGCACCGTGATTAACGCCCTGTGCAACTGTACACATTTTTTCTACTTCATGTGAATAAATCATGTTTAAAACTCCTTTCGTTACTATATCATTGTGATAATATTTGTTAAAAAAATCACATCGCGTTCTCTTTCATTGTCTCATATAATTGCAAATTAGTCCATAGTTTTTTTCGATAATTTTGCTTTTTCTTTTAATTCCTTAATAATCTGAACCATGATCACCACAGCGATCAAACTTGTCAGTACGTCGGCAATTGCCTGTGACATCTGAAGTCCCAAAATACCAACCAGACCCGGAAGGATCAAGAGCGGCGGGATCAGGCAGATTCCCTGACGTCCGGAAGAAAGAATGGATGCCCGGAAGCCATATCCAATGGACTGTGTCAGCATATTGGACATGATGATCCATGCCTGCAGTGGCATTGTCATACACTGGAATCTCAGTGCAACTGTTCCGATGGCGATTACATTAAGGTCATCTCTACGGAACATAGTAAGGATCTGTTCTGCACCAAGGAAGCTGATTGCACCCAGGGTTGTGAGAAGGATCACAGCCACTTTCAGGCAGAACCAAAATGATTCTAAAACTCGGTCATAACGTTTCGCACCGAAATTGAATCCACATACCGGCTGGAAGCCCTGTCCGAAACCGATCAGTGCGGAGTTGATGAACATCATATAACGGCTCACAATGGACATCGCTGCGATCGCTGCATCGCCAAACGGATTAGCAGCCACATTCAGGATGATGGTTGCCACGCTGGCAAGTCCCTGACGGCACAGAGATGGAACACCTGCATGAAGGATCGGACCATACATGCTGAAGTTCGGTGTAAACTTACTGAGTTTTAAACGGATGCATCCTTCTCTTGTCATGGTCTGGAATACTAACAGACCAAAGCTGATGCACTGGCTGACTGCAGTTGCGATCGCTGCACCTGCGATTCCCATGTCAAAACCGAAAATCAAGATCGGGTCAAGGATCATGTTAATGATACCACCGGTTGTAATACCGATCATGGAATAAAATGCATAGCCCTGAGCTCTCAATAAGTTATTCAGTACAAAGGAGCCCATCATAACCGGAGCTGCCAGTAAAATATAGAAACCGTATTCAGCAGCATACGGTGCGATTGTCTCGGTCGCTCCAAGGAATCGAACCAATGGATGAAGCATCGAAATACCGCAGATCGTAAACAAGGCACCGATGATCAAAGCTGTAATAAAACCGGTCGCTGCGATTCGCTCTGCTCGTTCATCGTCTCTGCTTCCCAGTGTTCTGGAAATACAGTTTCCGCTTCCCATACCAAGCATGAATCCGATTGCCTGGATCATGGCCTGTACAGAGAATACAATACCAACGGCTGCAGATGCACTGGTGCTGATCTGGCTTACGAAAAAGGTATCTGCCATATTATAAATGGAAGTTACCAGCATACTGATGATCGTTGGGACCGCCAATTTCGGGATCAGCTTGTTGACAGGAGTTTCGATCATCATCGTATAACGCTCTTCACGCGTCATCGCTTTTTTCATTTTTGTTCCCCCAATTTTATTCAGTTGTCATATCATACAACAACTGCCGCAGGGATTTCGCCTGCGGCAGCCACTATTCAAAATGTTACGTTCAATTGATTATTTGTTGCTTAAGTACTCGTGGATACCCTTTGCACCTGCTTTACCGGCTTCCATAGCAAGGATAACTGTAGCAGCGCCTGTAACCGCATCACCACCGGCAAATACGCCTTCTCTGGATGTCTGGCCTGTGCACTCGTCAGCCACGATACATTTATGTCTGTTGATCTCAAGACCGCCTGTTGTAGAGGAGATCAACGGGTTCGGGGATGTACCGAGGGACATGATAACAGTATCACAGTCGATTGTATACTCAGAACCTGCAACCTCAACCGGACGTCTTCTGCCGGATGCATCCGGCTCGCCAAGTTCCATCTTGATCACGTTCATGCCTTTTACCCAGCCGTTGTCATCAACAAGGATCTCTGTCGGGTTTGTAAGAAGGTCAAAAATGATGCCTTCTTCTTTTGCGTGGTGAACTTCTTCCACACGTGCCGGAAGCTCTGCTTCACTTCTTCTGTATACAATATGTACTTCTGCACCAAGACGAAGAGCTGTTCTTGCTGCATCCATTGCTACGTTACCGCCGCCAACTACAACAACTTTCTGGCTCTTTGTGATCGGTGTATCATAGTCGTCACGGAATGCTTTCATCAGGTTGCTTCTTGTTAAGTACTCGTTTGCAGAGAATACGCCGTTTGCGTTCTCACCCGGGATACCCATGAACTTCGGAAGACCTGCACCGGAACCGATGAAGATCGCATCGAAACCTTCCTCATCCAGTAACTCATCAACCGTTACGGATTTACCGATAATTACGTTTGTCTCGATCTTAACGCCAAGTTTCTTCACGTTTTCGATCTCCGGCTGTACAACTTTCTGCTTCGGAAGACGGAACTCCGGAATACCGTAGATCAGAACGCCGCCCGGCTCATGAAGAGCTTCGAAAATTGTTACATCATAACCAAGTTTTGCAAGATCGCCTGCGCAAGTAAGACCTGCAGGACCGGAACCGATCACAGCAACTTTCTTGCCAAGTTTCTCTTCAGCTGCCTTCGGAACAAAACCGTTCTCTCTAGACCAGTCTGCAACGAAACGCTCTAACTTACCGATGGAGATCGCTTCGCCTTTGATACCGCGGATACATTTACCTTCACACTGGCTTTCCTGCGGACATACACGACCGCAAACTGCCGGAAGTGCAGAAGATTTTGCGATAATGTTCGCAGCTTCTTCGTAATTATTCTCTTTAATCGCGCCGATGAATCCCGGAATATTGATCTTAACCGGACATCCTTCTACACATTTTGCATTTTTACAACCTAAGCAGCGGCCTGCTTCTGCAACTGCTTCTTCTTCATTATAACCATAACAAACTTCTTCAAAGTTTGTTGCACGAACCTTCGGATCCTGCTCTCTTACCGGTACTTTTTTCATTACGTCCATGTTCATACCTCCCAATTAATGACAGTTGCCGCAGCCGCCGTGATGAGTGTCACCCTCACGAAGCTTTAAGATTGCACGGCCTTCTTCTGTCTTGTACATCTGCTGACGTTTCATAGCCTCGTCGAAGTTGATCGCATGACCATCGAACTCCGGACCGTCTACACATGCAAATTTTACTTTGCCGCCAACTGTAACACGACATGCACCACACATACCTGTACCGTCAACCATGATCGGGTTTAAGCTTACGATTGTCGGGATCTCAAGCTCTTTTGTAAGGAGGCAGACAAATTTCATCATGATCATCGGACCGATCGCTACACATACATCGTATTTATTGCCCTGTACGTTTACGAGATCTTTGATCACGTCAGTTACCATACCTTTTCTCACATAAGAACCGTCGTCTGTTGTGATGTAAAGGTTGCCTGCAACTGCCTTCATTTCCTCTTCGAGGATGAGAAGGTCTTTATTCTTAGCACCAACGATAACGTCTACGTCAACGCCATGCTCATGGAGCCATTTAACCTGCGGATATACCGGAGCTGTACCAACACCACCGGCTACGAAAAGCATTTTCTTGTTCTTTAAGGATTCGATGTCTTCGTGTACGAATTCGGACGGATTTCCTAACGGTCCTACAAAATCGTGGAATGCATCGCCGGCCTTTAAGGAAGACATACGCTCTGTGGAAGCACCTACGATCTGGAATACGATAGTAACTGTGCCTTCTTCTCTGTTATAGTCACAAATTGTAAGCGGGATTCTCTCGCCTACTTCATCGATCTTTACGATGATGAACTCGCCCGGCTGACAGTTTTTCGCAACACGCGGCGCTTTTACTACCATTAAGTAGATTTTCTCAGCAAGCTTTTCAGCTTTTAAAATCGGATACATAACTTTTAACCTCCTATATCAATGAACCCTATCCCCAAAATAGAATCACGTTCTTTTTTCACTAACGACTAGTTTATCACTTTATCACGATATTGGCAAGAAGAATGTGCAAATTAACTGCTTTTCTTCCTATTTGCGCTCATACTGGCGGTACTCGTAACAAAGGTCAAAATAAGTCTGTTCGTCGCTTACTGCAGTCACATGCCACTCCGGATCCTTGTCCAGATTCGGGAAATGTGTGTCTGCCAGATACTCATAATCGATCCATGTTACATGAGCCACATCACAATACGGAAGGAACTGTTTGTAAATAGTTTCGCCACCGATGATAAACACATTCTGAGACGGGAACTGTTTTAAGAACTCTAATGTATCCTCCAGATTGTGGAATACTTCACATCCTTTTTTTGTGTAGTTCTCATCTCTTGTCAGCACCACATTGGTACGGCCGTGAAGCGGCTGACCGCCCGGAAGGCTTTCCAGAGTTTTTCTTCCCATTACGATCACTTTTCCCATGGTCTCATCACGAAACATTTTCTGATCCGCCGGGATTCTCACAAGAAGGTTTCCCTTATTTCCAATAGCCCAGTTTTTATCTACTGCAACGATTAAATTCATACATTTCCCTCCATACATTCTTTTTCGATCACATTCAAAGTTGCTGCCGCATTCAGAAGAAATGCAAAAGACGGCTGCTCGCTCTCACTGACCACGTTGTCATGGTAGCGGGCCTTCATCGCCATCATCTGCTCGTCTCTTGTCTCATAAGCCCGAATGATCTCTATGATCTCATCTTTTGTTTCGATTAATTTATGTTTCAAAAACTCCCATGTCTCGTCCGTATTTCCTTGCGGACAGATTCCCATATGAGAAATAAACAGGCGTTTTGCATTTGCTTTTCTCAGCTTCTCAACTGCATCCAGCGTCATCTGATATCCTACCAGATAGCAAGGCATATACCACTCTCCCTTAAACACTCCAATCGTCTCGCTGGCCATTAACACATCGTCGTTGATCAGATAGGATAAGGAACATTTGGTATGCCCCGGTGTTTCAAATACTCGAATCCTGGTATCTCCGAGTACAAGCTCGTCCCCTTCTTTTACGGTTCGGTCGATCTTGATCAGGGATTCGTCATACGGTTGAAGGGAAACTCCGGCTCCCGCTGCCGCATCCATGCTCAGCCGCTTCATGGTCTCACGAACGGTTGGCTTCTCCAAGATTTTCGCTGCATACTCACTTCCATATACCACTGCATCCGGCCATTCTTTCTTAATAAAAGGAAGACCTGCCACATGGTCATAATGAGAATGGGACAGGATCACTGCATCCAGGGGGGTTCCATTCAGTTCATGCTTGATCTTTTCGATCATTTTTTCTGCGCTGTAGGCCATTCCTGCCTCATAAAGAATGTTGCTCTCGCCTTTGATCAGCCAGGAAACATTCGTGGAATCGCCACAGACATTTACAATATAATCTGACATTCACATGCCTCTCTTTTACAATTTATTATCGTTCATTATAACATGATTTTCTAACGCTCCGCAACCTTGTTTGAAGTACCGTCTGATTCCGAAAGTTTCATCTTGAATAACCCTCTTATCCCATGTATAATGATAGTAACTATGTCATGGTTCGTTTTAGGCGAATACATACATCTTGCGATCTTACTTTTTGGAAGGATGATAAACTATGATTAAATTAGAACGCACCAGTGTTATGAACCTGGAAAACGCGATCCGTGGTGCCAGAAACCCGATGAACAGCTGGGCACGC
>JAFYOD010000308.1 GCA_017556515.1 Lachnospiraceae bacterium | reverse complement strand
GATGGATGAGGTGCGTGGAAACGGCGGATACATTGATGTAAATGGCATGGAACAGCTTCTTGGCGTTCCGGTTATCCCGATTTCCGCAGCAAAGAATCAGGGTATCGATGAATTAGTCAGACATGCCGTTCATATTGCACATTATCAGGAAAAACCGCTGAGACAGGATTATTGTGATGAAAGTGCTCACAAAGGTGCGGTTCATCGCTGTCTCCATGCGATCCGACATTTGATCCAGGATCATGCGGAAGCATCCGGACTCCCGGTTAACTTTGCAGCAAGCAAACTGGTTGAGGGCGATGAACTGATCTTAAAGGGACTTCAGCTCGAACAGAATGAAATCGAGACTTTAGAGCATATTGTGGCACAGATGGAAAAAGAGCGCGATTTAGACCGCAGCGCAGCGATGGCGGACATGCGTTTCTCCTTTATCCAGAAAGTGTGCAGCCAGACAGTAGTAAAAGCAAGAGAAAGCAAAGAACACATGCGCAGCCGTAAGATCGATGAATTCCTGACCGGTAAATATACAGCAATCCCGGCATTCATCTTGATCATGGTTGGCGTATTCTACCTGACATTTAATGTGATCGGCGCATGGCTGCAGGAGATCATGGAGATCGGCGTAAATTGTGTGATCGAACTTGCAGCTGGCTGGATGGTATCCGCAGGTGTCAACGAGACACTTCAGAGCCTGATCGTAGACGGTATCTTCGCAGGTGTAGGAAGCGTGATCAGCTTCCTTCCGATCATTGTGACACTGTTCTTCTTCCTGTCTATGCTGGAAGATAGTGGCTATATCGCCAGAGTTGCCTTTGTGATGGACAAGCTTCTTCGTAAGATCGGGCTTTCCGGACGAAGCATCGTTCCGATGCTGATCGGTTTCGGATGCACCGTACCGGCAGTTATGTCCACAAGAACTCTTCCGAGTGAACGTGACCGTAAGATGACGATCCTTCTGACTCCGTTCATGAGCTGTACGGCAAAGCTTCCGATCTATGCATTCTTCGTAGATGCATTCTTCCCGGAGAATGGCGGCCTGATCATGTCCGGTTTATATGTACTGGGAATTGTTGTCGGAATCATCATTGCGTTCTTATATAAAGGCATTTTGTTCAAAGGTGAGGCGGTTCCGTTCGTTATGGAGCTTCCGAATTACCGCCTTCCGAGTGCTAAGAATGTAGCTCAGCTTTTATGGGAAAAGGCAAAAGACTTCTTACAGCGTGCATTCTCTGTGATCTTACTTGCAACGATCGTAATTTGGTTCTTACAGAGCTTTGATACACATATGAACTTGGTTGCATCTTCCGAGGACAGCATTTTAGCAATGGTTTCCGGATTGATTGCACCACTCCTTGCACCGATCGGGCTTGGTGACTGGAGAATCTGTGTAGCACTGATCAGCGGTTTCATGGCGAAAGAGAGTGTGGTTTCCACTCTTGAAGTACTCTTTGTCGGAAGCATCGGCGCAGCTATGAGTCCGTTAAGCGCAGCTTCCCTTCTGGTATTC
>JAFYOD010000039.1 GCA_017556515.1 Lachnospiraceae bacterium | reverse complement strand
GACTGATAGTTTAATAAATTCTTCATGGCAGAACCTCTTTTCGTATTTATTCTGTCTTGATGGATTTGCTCCAGATTGATTGTAATATAACTTGATTCGTTTAATTTGTCAATAATTTAAGAGAAAACAGAGGAAATATCTGCTAATATTTGTAGAAAATGACCAGAAATATTGACAGAATTGTATCAAAACGATATAATTAATTCGATAATTTATTCTGGGTTACCAGAAGCAATTGTTAAGCTTTATAAAATCAGGAGGTAGTAAATTATGAGAAAAGGCTTTCCGAGAATTATCAGCGTTGTCCTAGCAGCTGCTATGGCTTTCAGTTTAACTGCATGTGGCGGCGGACAGAAAACAACAGAAACAACAGCGGCACAGGATGCACAGACACAGGTGCAGGAAACAGCAGAAAAAATTGTAAACGTAGGTGTAACAAATACCTTAGAATCTCTTAACCCGTTATTATTAAACGGTGGTGAGATCAACAAATATGCAACAGGATTGATGTTCCTTCCGCTTATGGAATTGGATAAAGATCTGAACTTCCAGCCGATGCTGGCAGATTCTATTACTACAGAAGATAATCGTAACTTCATTGTTCATATTGATGAGAAAGCAACTTGGTCCGACGGAACTCCGGTTACCGCAGCGGACGTTGAATATACAGTTCTTCGTCTTACAAGCCCGGTTATTGCAAACTATGCGATGATGTACTATGTATTTGAAGGTGTAGGCGATGACGGTTTTGTTGAAGAGGGTGCGACAAGTGTTGCCGGCGTAAAGGTGATCGATGAAAAGACAATCCAGTTTACAACAAAGGATACCATGTCTTTAAATACATTCCAGAACTCCTATGCGCGTTATCTTTTAACTCTTCCGAAGCATAAGATCGAGCAGTACAGTGAGTCTGAACTTTCCACAGCCGAGTGGTTTACAAAACCGGACGTTGTAAACGGTCCGTATATCGTGACAGATTATGACGTGGATCACTATATTGCATATACAGCAAATGAAAACTACTGGAAGGGCGCTCCGAAGGTAGAGAAATTAAATATCCGTATCGTGGACGGAAGCCAGATCTATGCAGGTCTTCAGTCCGGAGAGATTGATATTACTCAGCATACGATGACAGATATCCCGATGCAGGATTATGAGAGCATCGAAGCTCTTGGAAATGTTGATATTGTTTACGGTTCTCCGGTTACAAACCAGTCCATGTTTATCCAGACTGCAAATATCCAGGATGCAAAAGTTCGTCAGGCAATGCTTTATGCGATCGATCGTGAGAAGATCCTCAACGAGCTTATGAAGGGCCATGGAGAAATCGTTGACGGTTTCTTATCCAGTGCAAGCCCGTATTTTGATGAGACAATTACTCCGGTGAAATATGATCCGGAAAAAGCAAAAGCTCTTCTTACAGAAGCAGGATGGGACGGAAGCAAAGTTCTTCAGTTCTATGTGAACTCCGGTGACTCTACATTTGTAAATGCTGCTACGATCATGGCGGCACAGTGGCAGGCAGTGGGCATTAAAGCAGAAGTCAAGACTGTTGACTTTGCAACTTTGATGTCTGTATCCGGTACAAAGGATTACGATATTTTAGCGGTTCAGTACACATATGCGCCGGTTGATCCGTATGCCGACATGAACTGGCTTCTGAGTGGTGAAGGCAGCTGGACCGGTTATTACAATGAAAGCGTAAGCGAAGCTTTAGCTGCTACACAGACAACTATGGATAGCGCTGAACTGACATCCCTCTATTCCGTGGTTAACAAGAAAGTTCAGGAAGATGTTCCAATGATCTCCGCATATGTGATCAGTGCACTTGGTGCGAAGAACAAGCGCCTGACAGTCGCAGAGCCGAGTGTTTACGGTTTCTTCAATGAAGTTCACAATTGGGATGTGACTCAGTAAGTTCTGAGAATAGTGAGGAAATGCCATGTCGCATTTGTTAGAAGTAAAAGACCTGACAACAGCATTCTCCGCGGATTACGGAGAGACTGTCAGTGTCGATCATATTAGTTTTCATGTAGATAAAGGTGAGACAGTCTGCATTGTGGGGGAATCCGGATGTGGAAAAAGTGTAACATCCTTGTCTATTATGGGATTATTAGGGAGAGGCGGAGCTGTCAAAGACGGCTCTGCTCTCTTTGATGGTAGGAATCTTTTAGAATTAAATGAAAAAGAGCTGGATGCATTGCGTGGAAACAGAATTTCCATGATCTTCCAGGATCCGCTAACTTCTCTGAATCCGGTTTTCACGGTAGGAAACCAGATTATAGAGAGCATTCGCACTCATATGGATCTTTCGAAAGAAGAGGCCAGAGAACGTGCGATCCAGGTACTTGCAAAGGTTGGAATGCCGGATCCTGCAAGAACGATGAAAAAATATCCTCATACAATGTCCGGTGGAATGCGCCAGAGAGCTATGATCGCCATGGCGCTCAGCTGTGATCCGGACCTTCTGATCGCGGATGAGCCAACGACAGCATTGGATGTTACGATTCAGGCACAGATCATGGCGTTGTTAAAGAAATTGCGCGAAGAGAGCGGTATGTCGATGATCCTGATCACACACGACATCGGTCTGGTTGCCAGAATGGCGGATCGCGTTCTGGTTATGTATGCCGGTCAGTTGATCGAAGAAGCTCCGGTCAAAGAATTATTTGCAGAGCCACGCCATCCGTACACAAAAGCGCTTCTTGCTACAGTTCCGAGTATTTATGATGATAAGGACAGAGTACTGGAGTCAATTCCGGGTATTGTTCCGGAGCATTACGACAAGATCAAAGGCTGTCGTTTTGCAGACCGTTGTCCGTACCGAAGACCGGAGTGTGACGATCCACAGAAGGATATCGTCATCAACGACCATCACAAAGTAAAGTGTTGGAGAGCGGAGAGTATTTAGAGATGACAATGGAAAAAGACCATGGACCTCTTTTAAAAGTAGAGGACATGAAGAAATATTATCCCATTAAGGGAGGCATTCTTGGTCGTGCTATTGGCCAGGTAAAAGCCGTGGACGGCGTCAGTTTTGAGATCAAAGAGGGTGAGACACTCGGTCTGGTTGGCGAATCCGGTTGTGGTAAATCTACGATCGGACGTCAGATCGTCGGTCTGGAGAAACCGACGGCAGGTAAGATCTATTATGATGATCTGGATCTGACCGGAATGAGTGCAAGAGATATGAATAAGATCCGAACCGATATTCAGATTGTATTTCAGGATCCGTATTCCTCTTTGAATCCAAGAAAGCATATTTATGAGATTTTAGCTCAGCCGATGTTATATCACGGAAAATCAGACAAATCTTCATTAGATAAAGACCTGGAAAGACTGTTAGATATGGTTGGACTTTCCAGAAATGTATTAGGCCGTTATCCGCATGAGTTTTCAGGAGGTCAGAGACAGCGAATCGTTATTGCGAAAGCGTTATCTTTAAATCCGAAACTGTTGGTATGTGATGAACCGGTCAGTGCCTTGGATGTTTCTATTCAGGCACAGATTTTGAATCTGTTAAAGTCTCTTCAGAAAGAATTAGATCTTACCTGTCTGTTTGTGGGACACGGACTTGGTGCGGTAAATTATGTCAGTGACAGAATTGCAGTTATGTATCTCGGTAAGATCGTAGAGTTGGGAGAAGCGAAGGACGTTCTTCTTCATCCTGTACATCCGTATACCAATGCCTTGATCCAGGCTGCACCGGTCCCGGATCCGAAAGTGGAAGAGAAAGAACATCAGATCCTTCAGGGTGAGATCGGCTCCAGTGTGAATCCACCGTCCGGATGCAGATTCCATCCGAGATGTCCTTTTGCAACTGAAAAATGTAAGCTGGAAGAACCGACGTTAAAGATTTGTGAAAGTGCAGAACATATTGGCATGAAAGGCCATCAGGTTGCCTGTCATTATGCAGATAAGATGATCATGAACGGAAAGGCGGGAAGCGTATGAGTAAATATATTATCAAACGAATTCTGATCTCAATTCCTGTTTTGATCGGTATCACGATCATCGACTATGCGATCATGTGCCTGGCGGGAAGTCCGCTGGAGATGCTTCAGGGACCTCGAATTTCTGAGGCGGCTGTAGAGGCAAAGAAGATCGCTCTTGGTCTGGATCAGCCGATCTATGTTCAGTACTTTGTATGGCTGGAACAGCTTCTGCATGGAAATCTGGGCTTTTCGATGAAATCCTTCCAGCCGGTCAGTCAGATGATCGGAGATCATCTTTGGCCGACATTGCTTCTTATGGGTGTATCCATGATCACAGGACTTTTGATCGCGGTACCGGCCGGTATTTACAGTGCGGTAAAACAGTATTCCAAAGGTGATTATGCTGTAGTGACGGCTTCTTTCCTTGGAAGCAGTGTACCGGGATTTTTCCTTTCTATGATCCTGGTATATATTTTTACTGTAAAATTAGGATTACTTCCGTCCAGTGGCATGATTACTCTGGGAACAGCCGGAGGAGCAGCAGATATTGCGAAACATATGGTCATGCCTGTCTTGGTTCTGGCATTTTCAATCGCGGGAACGAATATCCGTTATATTCGAAGTGCGGTTTTAGAAATTCTCCAGCAGGATTACCTGCGCACAGCCAGATCGAAAGGTATCGGACATTTTCTGGTGATCAATAAGCATGCGCTTCGCAATGCTTTAATCCCGATCGTAACCGTGATCGGTATGCAGATACCGTTGTTGTTTGGTGGTCAGGTGATTATTGAACAGATCTTCTCATGGCCGGGACTTGGTCTTATGACCATGAGTGCCATCAACAGCCGTGATTATCCGGTAATCATGGGTGTATGTCTCCTTTCTGCGATTGTAGTATTGGTGGCAAACCTGGTAACCGATATTTTATATGCCCTTGTCGATCCGACAATCCAGTTAAAATAATGGAGCGGCAGATTGGAAAAATGATGAATTCAACAAATAAGAATATAGATATTTCAAATGAAAGCTACTGGCAGACCGTCTTTCGCAGATTCCGTCGTCATCGTCTGGCCATGGTCAGTCTGATCCTCTTACTTATCTTAGGCGGCGCAGCGTTATTTGCACCGATCATTGCACCGTATGATCCGGCAGAACTTGCAGGTCCGTTTGCAGCACCGCCGAATGCAGAATTTCTTCTTGGTACGGATCAGATCGGTCGAGATGTATTAAGCAGACTTCTGTATGGAATGCGTATTTCTCTGCTGGTTGGCATTATGGCGACATTGATCTCTACTGTGATCGGTGTGGTTTTAGGGTTACTTTCCGGATATTTTGGAGGTATTCTCGACATGATCATTATGCGATTTACAGATATGGTTATGTCATTCCCGTATATTCTATTGGTACTTGTTGCGGCAACTATTTTTGAACCGGGTCTTTGGAGTATTATTTTGATTCTTGGTTTTGTAGATTGGCCGGGTGTAGCAAGACTGGTACGAGGCAATGTCCTCGCACTTAGAGAGACTAACTTTGTCAAAGGAAATCTTGTGGCAGGAATGCCTCTCGGACATATTTTATTCTCAGAAATCCTTCCCAATACAATGGCTCCGATCCTGGTGCATGCCACATCGGTATTAGCCCTTTCCATGCTGGATGAAGCTGCTCTCAGTTTCTTGGGCCTCGGAATCCAGCCTCCGGCGGCAAGCCTTGGAAACATGCTTAACGGTGCTCAGTCTCTGACTGTGCTGACAAGACAGCCATGGCTTTGGCTTCCACCGGGAGTGATGATCGTTGTGCTGGTAATGGCAATCAACTTTGTTGGTGATGCGCTTAGAGATGCCCTGGATCCGAATAGTGGGCATAGAAGGTAAAGTGTGGGTTTGGTTTAGTAAAAATAATAAATAGTAACTGTAGAAAATCCCGTACTATCTTAAAAACGGCGAACTACCTTTACTTCACTTCGTTTTATATGCCCTTACGCCAGTCGCGATAAGGACGTTGCGACCTCTGTAAGGGCGCAAAACTCGTGAATTGCAGTCGTCTCGCCTATCATTTAAGATATGTACGGGATTTTTTATCAGATACATATTATTATTTACCAAGCCAAATCCACTCGTAATGTTACCGCTTCCATTTAGCCTCAAAAACCAGGTATTAGTACAACCTGGCAAATTACATTTGAGTTTAAGTTTAGTAAAAAATGTATACAATATATGATAAAAAAACCATACTATCTCAAATGATAGGTTAGACGACTGCGCTTCGGAAGATTTTCGATTGTACAAAGGTCGCATACGACTTTATTGCGACCGACTACAGTCGGATAAAATCGCATCGAAGCAAAGTTAGTCAGCCGTTTTTAAGATAGTACGGGATTTTCTACAGATACATATTTATTTACTAAACTAAATCCACATTTTGTGAAGCAAGTAACAATCCTCACTCAAAGGATTGCTTTTTCTTGGTACAGTGCTATAATTAAAGAACGCCTTAACGACGTGAATAGTTATCTGTACGAGAGGTGAACGAAATGAAAAAATCATATGAGATGGATATGTGCAAT
>JAFYOD010000307.1 GCA_017556515.1 Lachnospiraceae bacterium | reverse complement strand
CGTACAGATGAGAATCACATCATGTCTGCGACGGATCTTTGCAAGGCTTTGGAGGAATATGGGATCAGTGCGGAGCGAAAAAGTATCTACTCAGATATCGAAGCGTTAAAGACATTTGGAATCGATATCGTCCAGAAAAAAGGTTCTAATCCGGGGTATCATATTGCAAGCCGTGAATTCGAGATTGCAGAATTGAAGCTTCTGGTGGATGCAGTTCAGGCTTCCAAGTTCATTACCAAAAAGAAGACGGAAGAACTGATCAAGAAACTGGAAGGTTTGACAAACAAATACGAAGCGTCCCAGTTTCAGCGTGAAGTATATATTTACAATCGTGCGAAAGCACAAAATGAAACCATTTTCTATAATGTCGACTATATTCATGATGCGATCTTTTCAAATGTGCAGATTCAGTTTCAGTATTCTGAGTGGACGGTGAAGAAGGAGCTGCAGTTAAAGAAAAATGGTGACTTTTATGTGGTAAGCCCGTGGGCTCTTACTTGGGCAGATGAAAATTATTATTTGATCGCATATGATGAAAATGCAGACAAGATCAAGCATTATCGTGTAGATAAGATGAAGAAAATGAGCTTGCTGGAGGGAAAACGACTGGGCAGGGAACGTTTCCAGGAGTTTGACTTGGCGGCATTTTCTAAAAAGACATTCGGTATGTATGGCGGAGAGGATGCCAAGATCACGCTGGAGGGAATTAATGGTCTGGCGGGTGTTGTTATTGACCGATTCGGTCAGGATGTGGCAATGATGGCTTCCGATGAAGAACATTTCCGTGCGATCGTTACAGTTGCTGTCAGCCCACAGTTCTTCGGATGGCTGTCCGGTTTGGGGGCCGGGATCAAGATTGTCAGTCCGGAACATGTGAGAATCGGCTATAAAGAATATTTGGCAAAGCTTTTGGCAAATTATTAATGAGAATATAGGTTGGATACAGAGCAGGAATTCAGTGGAAAATAAGCTGAGTTCCTGTTTTTTTATTGGTGGATTCTACGAGCGCGAGTGGAAGTCCGTATTTTGGGACAATTGGTTTGATAGGATTATGTCATCAGATAGAGAGAAACCCGAAGTTAAGATACAAAAATTTCAAGGAGGTATCATATGGGATATTTTGGAAACATGTCAGAAAAGAAACAGTACGGCAGAGAAGAACACATCGACTACTATAAGAGATACCGTTTTTACAAGGAACTTGCAGAAGAAACCAATGAGCAGGATGATTGGGCGTTTGAGGAGAGAGATTAGGAGGTACCATATGTCATTATTATTTACCGGACTTGCAATTTGTAGCATTGCTGGAGTATTAAAGGGAAGCGCAGCTTGGTTTGTAGTGACTGTGATGTGTGCCACACTTGCGATCACATATGAGATTAATGAAGGACTGGTAAAACGTTGACTTGTCGTGACGACATTTCTTGTGGTATAATCGGACAGTACCTTAAATTTGGTACTGATCAAGCAACACAAGAAAGGAACTATTAAAAATGAAGAAAGCATTTATTTCCGCAGATATTGAAGGTATGGAGGGCAATGTTTCCCGTATCGGTTCTAACAGAGGTAACATGGACTACGCTCTTTGCCGCAGACGCCTGGCAGAAGATGTGAACGCAGCTGTTCGCGCTTGTTTTGACTCCGGTTACGACGAGGTTTATGTATGTGACGGCCACGGCGATATGGAAAACTTAATTATCGAGGATATGGATCCGCGCTGTAAGCTGGTTTCCGGCGCAATGCGCAGCAGCCTGCAGATGGAGGGTATCGATAGTTCCTTTGACGCATATATTTCTTTCGGTCACGCAGGTGCAGGTCTGACACTCGGCGGTGTTATTGACCATTGCTATAACGGTGGAAAGATCTACAACCTCCGCTTCAATGGCGTGACTATGAATACAGAGACAGTATGTAACGGTCTTGTTGCAGGTTTCTACGGTGTTCCGCTCGTTGCATGTATCGGTGACAAAGCCCTTGCAGAAGAGTGCAGAGCATTTGTTCCGAACATCGAGGCAGTGGTTGTAAAGGAAGGACGCAGCCGTTTCTCTGCAGTATCCGTACATCCGACAGTTGCTCGCGAGATGATCTACAACGGTGTAAAAGCAGCTCTTGCAAGACGCGATGAGATCAAACCGATCGAGTGTGCAGAGACATTAACGATGGAGATCGATTTCAAAGATTCCAACATGGCAGATACAGCATCCCTTGTACCGGGAGTTGTACGCCTTGCTCCGAGAACAGTTTCCTTCACAGGCGATCCGGAAACAGTATTTAAAGTACATGAGCTTCTGATCTTCAGATTAGTGGATTCCTACAATCTGTAATTGTCGATCATGAGAAGAAACATCATATTTGTCTGTCTTTTGTTATTATTGCTGACTGCATGTGGGAAGAATGTCAATAGCGGAGTAGCCGAAATGACAACGGCTCAAACTGTGCAGGAGGCAACTTATATGCAGATTACACCACAAGAGGCAAAAGAGATCATGGATACGGAAGAAGGATATGTGATTTTGGATGTACGTTCCCAGTCGGAGTACGACGAAAAACACATTCCGGGAGCGATCCTGATCCCTGACACAGAGATTGAGGCAAAAGCGGAAGATATTTTGACGGAGAAAGATCAGCTGATCCTGGTGTATTGCCGCAGCGGCAGAAGAAGCAAAAATGCTGCATCAAGCTTGGCGAAGATGGGCTATACAAATGTAAAAGAATTCGGCGGGATCAATGACTGGCCGTATGAAGTGGAAAAATAATAAGAAAGCAGAGGAGTGGATCATTTACGATCCATTGCCTCTGCTTTTAGGTTTTATAAGATTTGTTTTAATTCCCGCATCAAATGTTCTGCAAACACATGATGGCCTTTCTGGGAAAAATGTGCTCCGTCATATGCCAACGGAATATTCCAGGAATGGTTGTTGATCAAAGGGATATTACGCTGATCAGCAAGGTCCTGGTAAGCACGGATCAGATTTTCAGATTTTTCCGCCGCCTCAGGAAATTCCGGGATATCGAACGGTGGTGGTGTGATCAGTACTTGTTTCATATCAGGCCAATTGGTTTCCAGAAAATCCAGGAGCACTTCCATACGTTTTACGATCGGGGTGATATCCATGCGGCTGGAGATCAGCACGTCATTGGTTCCCAACATGATACAAATGACGTCAATTGGTCCGTGTTCCGCTAACATTCGTTTCAGATCTGTATAGTTCCATGCCGGTTCAGGAACAATGCGTCCGTTTTCTCCGCCGTTGATGATCGTCCATCCGGTCTGCATTGCAATTAAATCACACCAGCGGTCTTCAGCATCGTATCGTCCCGGGATCGGGCCGCGCGGGTCATAACCGTAGGTGTTTGAGTCTCCGTAACAAAGAAGTTTCATGGAGGGGCCTCCTTATATGAATGAGATTATTTGAATTCAACATATAATTCATAAGAAGCATCGATTGCCTTAATGATCGGCTCATAGACATCCTTAACCATTTGAAGGGCAATGGTATCTGCTTCCTGACCGTTTTCGGCAGTATCAAATTTGGCTTCTAATCGATTTCGAAGCTCTTTTTCGATGGCATTGTAATCCTTAAGTGTCAGTTCGATATCACCTCTGGCCAACAGACTTTCCTTGACTTCATCAATGATGATCTTGTTTGGATCGATTTCAATTGCCTGAAGATATGCATGATCGATCTGAATGGTAATGATTTTGTGGTCTTTATCTTGGATCACGTTATCTTTGGTCAGGTTATCCAGATCGACAACAAAGTAACCGGTACCGGTATAATTGACTTTCTGTGTCTTTTTCATAAAGTCAAAATCCAGAGGTTTGATCAGTCGATCGGTCAGCTCTGTTGATACGGTTGCTTCTTGAGTGCTGACGATCAGCTTTCTTGTTTCCTGATGAGTTCCGACGATGACATCAGAGAATTCCACCTGAACACCACTTTTTCCTAAGTAAATGGTGTCGATGTCGATCTGTTCGATTCCGTCACTGTAAGCTTCTCTTGCTGCTAGCTCACGATTATAATGTCCCCAGATTAAGATCACGACGATAGCAATGGAGAGGACAACACAAAGAATCTTCAAGTTTTTTTGCTTCATGACTTATCCTCCTTTTCAGGGATCCGATCAAACTCCTTTTCGTGAAGCTTTCTGATCCTATGAGGTAAACGAATCGTTGTTTCCGGTATGGAAAGATGAAGGGAAAACAGTTCACTCAATAGCCATCGGAACAACATTAGGATCAGGATGGGCAGTCCAAAGGTTGTAACCATGAGGATCGCAACGGAGTTGATGCATTTTTTGATCACATTTTTGAAATAAGTAAGCAGATCGTTTACACCTTGAATAGCTGTTTTAAATGCGTCGGTTAATTTGTCAAAGATAGTAGAATCTTCGTTGTCGGAAGCCATAATATCGTTGATTTTGGTTGCTCCGTTATTAGTCTCAGCGATAGTCTCGTCCACATATGCCATGTAGTTGGCGCAGACATGTTCGGTAAAATGAGTGCTGAACGGGATGACGATCACAAGAGAAATACCCAGGATCATCAGTTTGTTTGCAAAACTCTTAAAGATATCTCTCGTTGACCAAACATTCAGGATATACAAGATGCAGGCGGCCGGAATGATCCAGGTCAATGCAATCTTCGTTCCCTCGACTACGATCAGTTTTTCGACAAATAACGCAGCAAACATAAAAATAAAATACGTATTCAAATCGGAAACCGTTTCAGCCAGCGGACTTGCAAAGTCATCAGGAAGAGCTGACAAGGCCAGAGAAGTCGTAAGCGTGGTTCCGGAAAAGGTCATCACGGTGTTTTGACTTTTTTCCAAATGATCAATCGTCTGCTGTACATATTTGGACTCCGGGATCTTAACAGTCAATACATTTATGGAAATGACCATAATGAGTATGAGGAATAAGGTTTTCGCGAGTTTCTCTGTTGTGAATTTCATACAGTTAATCCTCCTCTTTTTTTATACTCGTTCCCCTTAATTTTACTATTGTGCATGAGGTGCAGGCAAGAGAATTTTGTCGAATCGTGAAAGGATTGACGATTTTTGGCATAAGATTTAAAATGAAAATAATAGGTATCAGAGGGGGTATGTGTAATGAAAGTAACGGCAGTATATTTTTCACCGACAGGAAATACAAAGAAAAGCACAGAAGTGATGGCAGCAGCAATCGCGGAACAGTATGATACGATCGATCTGACAAGATTTGAAAATCGTGAAATAAAACATGACTTTGGACAGGATGAACTGGTTATTTTTGGTATGCCTGTTTACGCAGGAAGAATTCCGATGGTTGCGGCTCCGCGATTAGACGGACTTACAGGAAACAATACGCCATGTATCCTGGTTGCTACGTACGGAAACCGTCATTATGATGATGCTCTGGCAGAGATGGAGGATATTGCGAAAGCACATGGCTTTCAGGTAATAGGCGCAGCAGCTGTGATCGGTCGTCATACATACGGAGAAATTCAGACAGACCGACCAAATGCGGAGGATTTAGCTGCGTACACAGAGTTTGCAAAGAATGCAGTTGAAAATATGTCTGAAAACAAAGGTATGGTTTCTGTGATCCCTGGTAATCGCCCGTATCGAGACGGGATTCCGGGTGGCTCCCATAAACCGCTGACATCGGATGCGTGTGTAGGCTGTGGTATCTGTAAAGATGGATGTCCGGTGAATGCGATCGGTGAGGACTATAAAGTGAATCCGGAAGGATGTATTGCATGCTTCCGTTGTATTCGAAATTGTCCGATCGGTGCCAAAAACATGGACACGGAGGCATATCAGACATTTGCCAAAGAGTTTACGCAAAGACTGGCAGCCAGACGAGAAAATGAATTCTTCTTATAAAGATGATAAATCAAGTATTTTCCTGGATGCTGCGGGAGGACATTATATCAAGTGTCCTCCCGTTTCGTATATATGTGCATTTTGTACATGGAAGGGTCTGTTTTTGAGAATTGTATATGCAGTTAAAACAATTGGAAAAATTTCTACAAAAAGGTGTTGACATTTGTCGAAGGTAGTGCTAAGATATGCCTTGTCCTTGAGAAACAGGGACAACACAAAAGAACCTTGAAAACTGAACAGTATGTAAAACCCTGAAAATTCTTATAAAAATGGCCTAAGGTATTGGCCATGAATGAGAACATTCAGAACAAAACCTAAAAACAACAGTAGAACGGTTTAAAACTAGCCAAGCTAAGTTTTG
>JAFYOD010000306.1 GCA_017556515.1 Lachnospiraceae bacterium | reverse complement strand
TTACGATCAAGCTGACCTTTTTTCACTGCAAGTGCACCGATCATCTTGAAGTTGGATTCCGGAACATCACCTGCACCTGCCGGCTTTGTGATATCCGGATTCTGCATCTCTGCAGAGTATTTATCAATATCTGTCATCAGCATTCCGGCTCTCTCAAGCGGGTCTGCAACAAGGGAACCGATTACGTTCTGCGGAGCGGAACCGGTACCGATTGTGTGACGGCCAACAATGTCTGTACGGATCTGCGGATTTACACCGTCATCTTCGCTTACTAAAACAGCGAATCCGGCAATTGCATCCTCAAGGATCGGAAGACCTTTCTTCACATGATCTTTACCGTTCATACCAAGTTTCGCAGTACATCCGCCGGCTGTAACAACAACATTTTTAAATGTTCCTGCTTTTACAAGTGCAGCTGCATGTAACATCGCATGAGCCGGACCTGCACAGAAGCCACGTACGTCGGAGCCTGTTGCGTTAACAAATCCAGCCACTTCTGCAGCTGCCTTCGCAAAGTTACCGCCGCCACGCTGATTCATATCGCCACAAGCTTCTTCACAACAGTCGATTACATAATCGATGTCTTCCGGATTGATTCCATTCTTTTTCACTAATTCGATCAGAGAAAGAACGTTGGAAGCTTTGGAAACAAGGTTTTCGAGCATAACGTGTGCAGAAAGGTTTACGTCTACATCATGTGCACGTTTGATCGCACCAACTAAAACTCCGTTGTTGTAAAGCGGTTCGGAGTGCTCGTCATTTACAAGCGCTTCGATCATTTCCGGAGTATTTTCGTTTTTATCAAGAATCGCAAGCTGAACATCAGTAAGGATGTTCAGCGCTGTTAATTTCGCTTTTACATCTGCTGCAAAGTTCTTCTCGAGCTTTACCAGATCAAATACGTCACAGATCTGCATCATACCGTAGAATTCATCCTGTGGCATGATCTGACCATATTTACCATAGCGGGAAGCATTGTCCCACTTTTTGTCATAGAACGGAAATGGGGTCGCGGAAAGATCTGCCGGCTTTGCATTACCGATATATACCTGGTTCGGAATATAGGCTACTGCATCATCAAAAGATCTTAAGTGATTCGGAAGTTCTTTCAGATATTCAGACTCCGGATTAACGATCATCTCTGTCGTCTGTGTTGTACCGTTATGGAGTACCATATCCGGTGTAATTGCCAGTGTATAGCTGGCCCCCTTTATAATCGGATACCCGTTCATACATAACACCTCGTAAATTCATTAAAAAAATAGGGCGCGAAACCTAGATTCCGCGCCCATGTACACCTGGTTACAGGTATTTACAGAACTCGTCGCGGATGGAAGACATTTCGTTAGCGATATCGTCAACATCCATAACCATTTCCATCATGCTGATCTCGTCATCGTAAACACCAGCATCCACTTCTGCTTTGATCTCTTCTTCACAAATGTGATAACAAGTGAGTCCCAACTGAACTCCTGCTAATGGGCCTGCGAAAGTCGGGTCGCCAGCAGTTACTGTCTCAGCTGCTAAACCAGCAGCCTCGCCTTCAGCTGCACCGAGAATGATAACCACATTCTCCGGTCCGTACTGCTCTGCGAACTCTTTTACTCTTTTCTGATTTTCCAGATCCATTGCACCTGCGGCCGTTCAGACAAAGCATTCTGTAGATGAGTATACTACATCTGCACCGGCTGTTTTAACGCATGCTTCAATGGATGGCCCCGGAATACCGTCACGGTCTCCGATGATTACTACTTTTTTGCCATTCAAAATAGCCATAGCATCAATTCCTCCTTATTTTACTTATATAGAAAACACTTATCGTGTTTACTAGCAATTACAGATGTGCCTTAATCATAGCCTCGATGTTTTCAACTGTTGCGTCATCTTTTACGCACTCAGCGATCTTCTCGCCACCCTTGTAAAGAGCGATTACCGGAAGACCGAGAATTTTCTGGCCAATTGCAAGACGGCGTGCTTTTGTTGTGTTTAAAGCTGTGAACTTAATGTCCTTGCCGTATGTATCTTCCATTGCATGTACGTGCGGCATAAGAGCCTGACACGGAACGCAGCCGTCACCATAGAAATCTACAAGGATTGTTCCCTCTGCTTCTAATACTTCAGCAGCAAAAGTCTCTTTTGTTAATTCGATCATAATTAAGACATCCTTCCTATATAAAAGATTTTTATGCCTCGTGTTCAGCGCAGTATTTTTCAGCCTGCATTGCAGCGATCGCGCCGTCTGCAGCAGCTGTTACTACCTGACGAAGGCTCTTCACACGGATATCGCCTGCGGCAAATACACCCGGAATGTTGGTGTGCATATTGTCGTCAGTCTTGATATATCCGTTTTCCATCTCGAGCATATCAACGAACAGTTCGCTTCTCGGATTGTAGCCAATAAAGCCAAAGAGACCGAAAAGACCGTCGTCTTCATCTGCATCGATTCTGGTCAGCTCACCGGTTTTTACGTTCTTAACAGTCATACCGTCAAGAATGCCGTCACCATGGAGTTCCTCAACAACTGTATCCCATAAGAACTCGATCTTCGGATTCTGGAACGCTTTCTCCTGAATGGATTTCGCAGCACGAAGTTCGTTTCTTCTATGAATAATTGTTACTTTTCTTGCAAATTTTGTAAGGTACATCGCTTCTTCAACTGCAGAATCTCCGCCGCCTACTACGTATACTTCAAAATCCTCAAAGAAGTTTGCGTCACAGGTCGCGCAGAAGGATACACCTTTGCCCATAAACTCAGCTTCTCTCTTACATCCGATCGGACGCGGGAAAGCACCTGTCGCAATGATCACAGTTTTCGCTTTATATGTGTCCTTGTGTCCGTAAAGAACTTTTACCGGACCCTCCAGCTCAACTTTTGTAATTGTATCGCTGGCACGCTCTGCACCGAATTTCTCAGCCTGAGCTGTCATTCTGGCAATCAGAGACGGGCCTGTCTCACCCTCGACGATCTGTCCCGGGTAGTTTTCGATTTCATCAGTAATCGCAATCTGACCGCCGTCTTTTCCTCTCTCAATGATGAGTGTGGAAAGGCGGTATCTGCCTGCGTACAGTCCGGCAGCTAAACCTGCCGGGCCTGCACCCAGAATAATCACGTCATAGATTTTCTCCATGAGATTAACTCCTTCTATATGTATCGCTTCAGCGCCGCTGAATCAATACTATTTCCATTCGAATACAGTCTGGTCTTCAACCGGAGTCTGTAATGCTTCCAGAGCTTTATTAACGATCTTCTTTCTGATTTCCTTCTCTTCCTCATGTGTCAGAGCGGGGTTACCTAACGGATGTGGAATCGCAATGGCAGGAACAATACGGTTTGCACCTACAGTCTGGGAAATCGGAACTACGGTCGCAATATGAACAACCGGAATACCATATGCTTCAATAGCTTTTACCATCGTTGCACCGCAACGTGTACAGGTTCCTCAGGTGGAGGTCAAGATCACTGCATCAACATGGTCATCAACCAGTTTTTTGCCGATCTCTGTCGCGTACTTCTTCGCACTTGCTACTGCAGTACCGTTACCAACGGTTGCATAGTAGTACTGATGAAGACTACCGATTTTTCCTTCCTCAATGTATTCTTTGATAACGTCAACCGGGAGTACACGGTCAGCGTCAGCGTTCGCATAAACCGGATCGTAACCGCCGTGAGCTGTCTCATGAGTCTCAGCAGTAAGATCTGTGAACATGGAAATGTCGTACTGACCGTACTTGGAAGCACTGGAGGACTCGATGTGGTCCGGATTGCCCTTCGGTACGATACCGCCGGATGTAACAAGAGCGATCTTTGCCTTGCTCATATCCTTGATCGCCTCACCCGGTGCTACACGGTCAAAGCTCGGCATCTCATATTCTGTCTCGAATTCTTTGTCAGCTAATTTCTTGATGAGCATTTCAACTGCTCTCTGGGATCCGCGTTTCTTCTCAAAGAAGTTCTTACGGATACCGTTCGGAAGATAACCTTCCTCTGCAGATGCACCGATCGCCTCGCCCTTAGCAACTTTAATCGCTAACGGAGCCATCTTCTTCACTGCATCTCTCATACCGGCAGCGCTGTTCTTTGTAGAGATAATGTAAACCTCTTTCTTGAACATATCTGCGCCCGGATTCTCTTTATACATACCGGTAATTGCCGGAATGCCTGCTTTATTTACAGCTGCAGCTACAGTACCGCAAGCTACGCCGTAACGACCTGCGTTAAACGCCGGTCCACAGATTACCAGATCCGGATTCTGACTCTTGATCATACCCATAACAGTCTCAAGAGCGGAATCTACGTTCTCATTGAAGTAGGAGTCACCACAGATAACTGTAGCAACAATCTCTGCCTCATCGGCAAATTCCTTGTTCTGGTTGAACGCCATACCCGGTCCAACGAAACCTTCACGAAGTTCCGGCTGGTAATCAGCTTTTTCTTCGCCACCGATGTTAGCGAAGAACTGATTTATATAATGAACAACTCTTAACTTCGACATCATTTCCTCCTAATTATCTGGCACTTAATGTGTTAAAGCCCATCTCATTTGTAGCGCCTGTGATAACCTGAAGCTCTGCGATGATGGAACCGTCAGCCTGTAAGCTTCCGTCGAAACCACCTGCGATAATATCAGCAACTTCCGGATAACCGATCACTTTGTCAAGTTTCGGAAGATGGATCACTTCATTTGCGTTACCACCTGTTACAACAGCTGTAGCTGCTGCGTCAGCGTCTGCAAGGGACTGGGAAGCACCATCACGACCAGCATACTCATCAGTGATGATAACTGTCTTAACACCCTTTGCTTCGATTTTCTTACAGTTCATGATCAGGTCAGTATCCGGGTTACCGAATCCTTCCTGAGATACGATCGCGCCATCAAGACCAAGCCAGTCACAAAGTTTCGCTGTCCAGTCAGAAGAACGCATCTTATCAGCCAGATATACGTTTTCGTTTGTGATAATAACACCAACGAAGTTTAATGTCTTACCATGCTGAGCAAAAAGGTCTTTGATAACCGGGTTGTTCAGATGATGGTAAGTTGTGTTTTTGTCACATGCAGATACACAGTTACCGCTGAGGATCGCACCGTCCATAATCTCAGTCGGCATGATCACTGTTGTAAGGGACTGTTTTGCATCTACTCCGTATACATATGTATCATGGAGAAGCCCCTGGCTCTGTAACATAAGAACATAAGCAACTCTCGGAAGATCCGGCCATCTCTGAAGGCCTTCTTTTACACTTACTGTCTCGTAAGTCTCAATCTCTTCTGCTTCGATGTTCTTAGCAAGTTTACCAATGTAGTCAGCTGTCTTTAAACCTGCAAGACGAACTGCTTTCTCATGTGCATGCTTTGCAAGGCCATCAACCGGCTCACAAACAACAACAAGGTTGTTGAGCTGAGAGAACGGTGTGTATTTTGCACCTTCTCCTGTCATGTCGATAATACCTTCCTGGAAGCCAACGATCTTACCTGTTGTAACAACAGCACTTCCGCGAAGTACATTTGTACGTCCGCTTCCTACTGTAGCAACTTTGGAGATCACACCCGGGAACATAGCACCTTCGCCGCTCACTTTTACGCGAGGCTCAATAACGTCTTTAACCGGCATGATACGAACGCTCTCGCCTGGTCTTGCGATATCAAGCTCTACGGACTGTAAGGCCTCGTCCTCGAGAATAAGGGCTTTCAACTCTTCGGCATTCACATAGATAGTTCCATTTTCAACTTTGGACTCCGGTCCAAACTGAATGTCGCTAATCGGAATGATTCCTAATTCGAGTTTCATTGTTAACGTTTCCCCCGCTTTCTAAAAACTACAAAATTCTTTGTATCGCTCCCTCTATCAGAGACAGATCAACAATCCGGAAATCTTCCAGAAGATGCTCCGGCCAATCCGGAGTCTTACGGATCGACTGAAACTTTCTGCACGCTGCAATTCCGTTAGAAATCGTAATTTCCTGACTGTAAAACTCTTCCTGATCCAATGGATTGTTGGAAATCATAATAGATTTATAGGGAGTTTGGTTTGGTTTTAAGCTTCCTGTCATCGGATGCGTTTCCAGTTTCCAACCCAAATGGAGATAATCACGAACTTTCAGAAGGACGTCTAAATAGCTTCCCTCTTCCAGATATTCCATTTTGATCTGGGCTCCGTATTTTCCCAGACACAGCTGATTATTGGTTACGATCAGATACATGTTGCTCACCCCATATATTGATTCAGGCACCCCTGCTTCAATCAAAATTGTATAAATTTTATAAATTAGACATACTACCACTTATAATTTTTACCTATACTAAATGTAGCATATTTTCACAAAAAAAGAAACAGAAATTGTATTTTTTTGTGGATTTTTTTATATTATCTATATCGTTTAAATGATACTTATTTCTTAATTTTTATTTGCATTTTCTGAATATTTCTTTACTTCCATTGAATTTCAACACCTTTTATGTTACGTTACACTTATAAGAGATTTCGTATATACGAAAGGAGGAATATTATGAAAAAAAATGCATCTCTCTATATGATCTTACTTCTAACAATATTAATGCTCACCGGATGTGGTGGTGCTTCCAAAAACAGCGCTGCTCCTGCAGCTATAGCCTATGATTACAAAATGGAAGCTGTTGAAGAAACAGCTGCTGCATATGCCTCAGATTCCATACGAACAGAAGAGACAAAAGTTACAAGCGGAGCTCTTGGCAGTACAAATACAATCGCTCAACCGATTGATACGAACCGTAAACTGATCCGTACCGTTCATCTCAATGTGGAAACCGATGATTTTGAAACTTTAATGAATCAGTTAAACGATCACATCTCCACCCTTGGCGGCTACATCGAGCAGTCCGATATTTCCGGAAACAGCATGCAGAACAATTATTCCAGAAGACGTGCTTATATGACAGTGCGTATTCCTAGCAACAGCCTTGATCAATTTATCTCTTCTGTTGAAGCAGATGGAAATGTTACGAACAAGTCGGTAACCACAACAGATGTGACCATTCAGTACAGCGACCTGGAAAGCAGAAAGAAATCCCTGACGATCGAACAGGATCGTATCTGGGCGCTTCTTGAAAAGGCTGACACATTAGAGGCCGTGATCGCACTGGAAGAACGCCTTTCCGAGATACGTTATGAATTGGAGTCTATGGAATCCAGACTACGACTCTATGATAATCAGGTCGAATACAGTACGGTATACGTGAATGTAGAAGAAGTTAAAATCTATACTCCAACTGCTCCAATGACGATCGGAGAACGTATTACCAAAGGTTTTGCAGAAAACGTAGATAATATGAAAATATTTGCTGCTGACCTTGTAGTTCTCATCCTCGCAACAATCCCGATCTGGTTCCCGGTACTGTTCATTGCTGTCGTTATTTTCTTTATCATCAAAAGAAAATTTGCCAGTCGCAATATAAAAAAGAACCTTATGAGTTACCAAACCCATAAGGATGATGAAGACCATTCTGATACCGACAACCCATAAACATACAAAAGCCCGGTTCCTTTCTCAAAGGACCCGGGCTAAACTTTTATAAAATTTCAATAAATGCCGCAATTCTTGTCTCGATCTGACCACTGTCTGTTGTTGAGTAATCTGTCTCCAGCTTTAAGTACGGTACTCCAAGTTCCTCAACCATTTCACGTGTCTTATAAGATTCCACGTTAAAGGTATGGCACGCCTGAAGGACTACTTCGATCACTCCATCTACTTTGTACTTCTCGATCATCTTTTTGGTGTTTTCCAGTCTGCCTTCGTTAGTCGTCATAACCGAGCAGTTAATAGAAAGATATGTATCAGAAATTGCACGCATGATATCATCTGCCTGTTCATCGATCAGTTTGCTTCTTGTTCGTTCACCACTGCAATCATCCAGACAAACAATGACACCACCATTGTGTTCTACTACCATTCCGATTTTCTGGATCACGCCTCCGGTAGGACATCCGGTAATCAAAATACGTTTTGCAGACTTCGGAACCGGTCTTTCACCTGCTTCGTATGCAGCTTTTGCACGTTCAACCAGTGATTTTACATTGTCGATCTGTTTATCCAGATCAAACGTAAACGTACCCTTCTGAAGTTCCAGCATCATTTCTGTTCCATACATAGCCGGCGGAACATTCTCCTGTAAATGATACATCTCCAGAACTGCTCTTCTAAGTTCATTTCTCTTCTTAACAGCAGCTCTTAAATCATCCTCTGTGATCGTTACACCAAACTTCTCTTCCAGTTTTTCTTTTAGAAGTTTCACTTCTTCATACCAGATGTCATTTGCATAGGAACGGCCCTGGCCCTGCGGAAGCTGCATGACATACGTTTCTTTGAGATCATTTAAAAGCTCATACATTTTCTTTTTACCGTCACAGGTAGTTTCGCCAATGATGATATCAGAAAAATAGGTATACGGACATTTTTGAGTCAGCGCAAATCCATAGGTTCCTTTGATCAACGGACAAAGGTTCTTCGGAAGCACGGTCTCCGCATCCGGAATCGTTTCATTGCTGGTTCCACAAAGACCAACTGCTGCAATTCCGCCTGCATCCAACAACTCCTGCGGAGTGTAGGAACAAAGGCATCCTGCCAGTTTTCCTCCGTTCTCCTTAAACTCCTTCGCTGCCAGAAAACCCATTTTTCTTGCATCTACAAACTCATCAAATAAGCTTGGTAAATCATGATTCGCCATATTATCAATTCCTCACTTCTTACTCTACTGCCATGATCGCGGCTCCGATCGCACCTGCAAAGCGAGCCATCGGACAACTCTCCACAGAAGCTCCCAATACTTTGGACAGTCGCTCCACAAGATATGGATCCTCACAGAGGCCTCCGGTCAAGAAATATTGTTCGCCCGGAACCTGTGTGATCAGAGATACTACTTTATTCACTACGGATTCCACAACTCCATTGGAAATATCCTCTCGCGGAGTCCCTTTTCCGATCAAACTGATCACTTCTGATTCCGCAAATACCGTACACATGGAACTGATCGTGATCGGATTGCCTTTCGCAGCCATTTCAGAAAGTTCCTGCTGAGTCAGTCCAAGTCGGTTTGTCATGATCTCCAGAAACTTTCCCGTACCTGCCGAGCATTTATCATTCATAACAAATTTCATGACACGACCATTTTTCAGTGCAATTCCTTTTGTGTCCTGACCGCCGATATCAATGACTGTACCGTTCTTTCCGAACAGATGCCAGGCTCCTTTTCCATGACAGGTAATCTCTGTTACCGTCCTGTCAGCATAAGGAACAGAAACTCGTCCATATCCGGTCGCCACATAGACTGCATTTTCTTTATGAATGCCTTCCTCTTCCAGCATATGATAAATCTCATCTGCCGTTTGTCTGCTACTGAAACCGGTATTCATAAGAATGGTTTTTATAATATTTCCATCATTCATAACCGCGGCCTTCGCAGCTGTAGAACCAATATCAATTCCCACTTGATACATAATCAAACTCCTAAATGTTCCTTACTGTTTAATGATCTTATCTGCATTCATCATTTTTTCTACAATTGTATACATGTTGGTAACACTGCCAACTGCCAATTTGTCTTTAATTCCATAATAGTCAAGACAAGTACCGCATGTCAAAATTTCAACTCCCTGGGCTTCCATATTTTTCAGATCAGCCAGAGACTCACTATCTTCTGTCGTAATGGTAGCGCCGCCATTATAGAATAAGATCGTGCTCGGCAATTCCTCAAGCTGAGATAACGCAAAAATGAATCCCTTGATCAAAACTTTACCAAGTTCATCATTTCCTTCTCCCATGCGGTCAGAAGAAATAGTAACAACTGTGCTTCCGCGTTTATCCGGAGCACAAGTTGGACAGATCGGTGTATTTGCTGTTTCCGCAGTAGATGCACCTTCCACCTGAATGGTTACGATATAAAGATTCTCTGATTTCTTTTCAGCAAAAGATTTATGATTCTTGCTGTTTGCAAGTTTTGTCAGATTCTGAACTGCAATTTCATTATCAACATGTACTTCTAATGTTGCTGCTCCATTTAATGCATTGAGTGCTTTTGTGGTTTTTACTACCGGAATCGGACACTGGTCGCCAACTGCATTTATAATCATCTTTTCCATAATGTTCCCTCCAAAGATTTACATGAATTTCTATTTATCATTTTAACGTGAGTACTTGGCACACGTCAAACATCTTATATTTGTATCGTTTTTTTCTATAGATTGTGTTTGTATAAAGCTTTTTTCTATGCAGTTGCAATTTTATTTTACCGATGATATGATGAATATTAATAACCAATCAGGAGGTAATCCAAATGGCAAAAGAACTGCCGCTTACACAGATGGTCACAGCCGCAGGCTGAGCCGCAAAACTGGGACCGGGCGTCCTTACAGAAATTCTAGAAAACCTTCCAAATGTTGCAAATCCGAGTCTTCTGGTGGGCTTTGATACCAGCGATGACGCGTGTGTATATAAAATTACTGATGAAATTGCTGCAATTCATACCGTGGATTTTTTCACACCTGTAGTTGATGATCCTTACCAGTTTGGCCAAATTGCTGCAGCCAACGCTTTAAGTGATGTCTACGCCATGGGCGGCAAACCTGCGATCGCAATGAATCTTCTTTGCGTTCCGAATTGCCTTTCAAAAGAAACCATACGCCTGATCTTAAAAGGCGGTCACGACAAAGCTGTCGAAGCAGGCTGTACCATTGCCGGCGGTCATACCATTCAGGATCCGGAGCCAAAATATGGTCTTTGCGTGACCGGATATGTACATCCGGATAAAGTTTTAAAAAATGTCGGTGCAAAGCCGGGGGATCTTCTT
>JAFYOD010000007.1 GCA_017556515.1 Lachnospiraceae bacterium | reverse complement strand
TTATTACAAAAGTATTACAAATAACCTCATTTCATTCTATCAAAATACGACGGACATGTCAAATCAAAAAAGAAGCATTCGATTGCCATTGTTTCCTATGACAATCGAATGCCTTTACTGTTCAATCTTATTTTTAATTAATCCTGTTTACCAAGTGTCTGGAAGTGCTCCATGTTGCCGTAGAGTTTCAGGATTCTGCCAAACTCCTCTTCATTGTAGAAAGAGCATGCACCATGACCGTACAGTTTCGCAACTTCGATCATAAATCTTGCAGCACCTTCCATATCCTCTAAGTGAGAAGCGCCTGTAGCACAGCCGGCAACTGCAGTTTCAGTAGTGATCGCTACACCTACAACCGGAGCTTTTGTAGCTGTTGCCGGCTGGAGAATACTGTTCAGATGATAAAGACCGTTTCCGTACGGTGTGATATCCTGCTGACTCAGTGCAAACACAACCGGAAGTTTACCTGTTGTAGACTGCATAACATCAAGAATGTCCTCGCTGACACGAAGGATATAGCCTTCTTTTACAGTCGGAGAGATCGCAAATCCGCGGTGGTTGATGATACGGTTACCCTTTGTTGTATCAACAACTAAAACAGCATCCAGTTCCGGTGTTACTTCTTCTTTGTTTACCTGCCATGTTTCAACCGGAGAGTTCATAAACGGTACCGGCTCATGCGGAGTTGTCGGAGCATTCGGACATACATGAGTGGAAACAAATACGTCTCCCTCAAGGAAATCACCCTTTTTCTGCATATCCAGAAGTTTTGCTGCGATCGCAAGTGCTGTGATAGCACCGTCACCATCAGATACAAAACCAAGCTGTTCCGGTCTTGCGCCAAGACCACCAAGACGACCTAAGATACCGATAGTCTTCGCTGTACCACCATTTGTTTTACCATTCTTACCCGGGATCATGATTCTAACCATATCTGTATGACCCTTCGGTCCTACTAACGGATATGTTTCAACTTTACAATCCGGAACGATGGAACGAAGATAATCTACAACCTGTGCACCGGATGCACTTGCGCTGTCAAGAATGTCAAAAAGTTCAATAAACTGTTTATAAAGCATTTAATATTTCCTCCTGCGTTTCAGGCCGCCGCCAATAAAATCTTTTTAATCTTTCAAAAATCCAACTTCCTGATAGTAGCGTTTCGCACCTTCATGAAGCGTGATCGGCAGATCGTTACATAAAAATTCTTTTTCCTGTATTGCTGCCATGAAACGATGTTCTCCGGTGTAAGCCGGTCCGTTCAGATCCAATGCCCTTGCGATCTCATAAGCCAGATCCTCATCCATCTCAGCACTTGCACATAATAATACTTTCATGCCAAATGTTGGTATCTCCTCGTCCTGACCCGCATACGTTCCTGCCGGAATGACCGTCTTAAAATAACGATCATCCATCTCCAGGATCTGTTCCAGTTCCTCCTCGGTATACCCTAAAACAACCGATTCATATTCAGACGCCAGTTCTTCGTGCGCACGATACGGAACTGTAGCAAATGCATGAACTGCGTCCGCAGTCTCACGTTTGATATGTTTCACACTGTTAGTCAGGCTGTCCGAATAAATCTCTGTATTGTTTTGATCGATCCCAAGTATTTTAAATACCATATCGGAAGCCAATTCTGTTGCCGAAGCAATCGGTCCGGAAGAAATGATCTTTCCTGTCAACTGATTTACATGAGTAAGTTCCGTCTTTTTTAACGCCATCCAGCCGGATACTTCCTGATAACAAGCCCCAAGAACCCGTAAATTTTCCAGTGCTTCACCTTCAAACGCATATACTCCGTTGACTGCATCATAAGCCACATCTCCGTTTACCAAGGCCAGATCCAGATCGCCTTCAGAAACATTGACCGCATTAATTGCCGTACCTTTCGTTGTTTCCACTGCAACATGAATACCGGGAACTGTATTGTTGATCACCTCTGCGATCGCCTTGCCGGCTCGATGGATCTGGACACCTTCTTCGCCGGTTCCCATGATAAGAGTTCCCGCTTCATATGCCATAGGCTCTGCCACAGCACCTTGTGACGCGCTTTTTTCACTGCATCCGGAAAGAACCGCAGTCAGTGTCAAAACACCGGCAGCATATATTTGCAATTTCTTATTTTTTATATTCATAAGTTCTTCATTCTCACATCAATTTTCATTGCGAATTACTTCTTTCCCATTATATAATACCTTTAACATGGCTTGCAACCTTTTTACACGAAAAAGCCACTCGATATGGAGGCATTATGAGAACTGACTGGAATGGAAAAGCATACTATTCTCTGGATTATTATTTGAAAGAAACATTTGGTACAAAAGTATATAAATTGGCTCTTGACGGCGGTATGACCTGTCCAAACCGCGACGGCACAATCGGAACCGGCGGCTGTATTTTCTGTAGTGCCGGCGGATCCGGAGATTTTGCAGCCAAACGTGATGTTTCAGTCCGCGCGCAAGTAGAAGCAGCAAAAGAACGCGTTTCCGCAAAGATGTCTGCATCCGGACCTTACATTGCCTATTTTCAGTCCTATACCAACACATATGCACCGCTTCCGTATCTGGAAACTTTGTTTGGTGAAGCGATCGAATTGCCGGAAATCTGTGCTCTTTCCATAGGAACACGACCGGACTGCCTTCCGGATGAAACCATCGAATTACTTGCACAGCTCAATAAAACAAAACCTGTCTGGGTGGAACTGGGTCTTCAGACGATCCATGAAAAAACGGCCGAATTTATCCGCCGCGGCTATAAACTGCCTATATTTGAAGATGCCTTCCATCGTCTGAAAGCTGCAGGCCTGTCCGTCATTGTTCACGTGATCCTTGGACTCCCGGGAGAATCCAGGGAAGAAATCCTGGATACGATCCGCTATCTTGCAGCCTTGGATCATAATGGCAAGCGAATCGACGGAATCAAGCTGCAGCTCCTCCACGTTTTAAAAGAAACGGATCTCAATGACCTCTATCTCTCCGGTACATTCAAAACCATGGAACTGGATGAATATCTGGAATTAGTCAGTGACTGCCTCAAACTCCTTCCACAAGATATTGTCATCCACCGTGTCAGCGGAGATGGACCGAAATCACTCCTTACTGCACCTCTTTGGAGCGGAAATAAGCGAATGGTTCTCAATTCCATGACGAAGTACTTTAAAGAACACGAGGTATGGCAGGGGAAAGATCTAGTTGATTAATACGCAAGTGACTTCAGAAGCTCAGGATATAAGATCATATTTGATATATAAAACTTCAATATTGGGACATTAAAGTAAAAATGTAAGGAATCTGTCCCAGTGATTTTGGAAAATGAGTAGCTTGATTGGATAGGTAGCCCAAATTCTTTAATAAAATCAAATAAAGCAGAGGCAAAAAATATGGGAAACTGGACAGAAGAACCAATTATGCATAAAGATATCACATGATAGATGAAAGCTATATATGAAAACGTTGGATTTCTTGCACATAAAAGAACTCAAATGTCAAAATGGTTATGTTTAGTGTGAATGAGTAGTGTGATTTTGCGGTCTGTAAACCATAAGAGTGTCCAAAAAACTCACACCAAATCATTCTATGCATTGGATTATCTAATATCCATTAACTGTAAAAATCAAAACTCCCAGGACAAGCAAGAATTTCCATCGAGAAATCTCTTGCCATCCTGGGACTCTT
>JAFYOD010000305.1 GCA_017556515.1 Lachnospiraceae bacterium | reverse complement strand
TCTCCGCTGGGAAAAGCTCTTCTTGGTCACAAAGTTGGTGACCGTGTTTATGTTCAGATCAATGAGAAAGCCGGCTATGAGGTCGTGATCAAGAGGATCGAGAAAACTGTTGATGATGGCAGTGCGGCTCTCAGAAGTTACTAAGAGGAGGATTCCACATGAAAGAGATTAAGATTTTGGGACTTCCGCTGCCTTTGTATCTGGTCGTACTTGCACTGACAGTGGCGTGTATGGCGGCCGGCTGTATCCCAAACAGTCTGGTTCCGGCATTTTTGGTACTGATGGTCTTTGGTGAAGGTTTGAATACGATCGGAAAAACAGTTCCGGTTGTGAAGACATATCTGGGCGGATCTGTGATCTGTATCCTGGGCGCGGCAGCGATCCAGGCAACAGGGATCATTCCGCAGCAGACATTTGAGACCATGGACTATTTCGTCAATAAGAGTGGTTTTTTAGTATTTTATATTGCAGCTCTGATCACAGGAAGCTTGTTTAATATTGACCGTAATCTGCTTCTTCGTGCGACTGTGAAATTACTTCCGGTGGCAGTGATCTCACTTGCAGTAGGAATTTTGACTTCCGGTTTACTGGGAGTGGTCATGGGGGATGGATTCTGGAACGGCATTTTATTTATTGGCGTACCGATGACCAGCGGCGGTATGACAGCCGGAACCGTTCCGCTTTCCGGTATTTATGCCCAGGCACTTGGAATCGAGGCGTCGGAAGCGTTGACCAAGATGGCTCCGGCAACGGTATTGGGAAATATTACTGCGATCGTATATGGTGGTCTTCTGAATAACTACGGAAGCAAGCATCCGGAAGTAACAGGAAATGGTATGCTGGTAAATGACGGAAAGCCGGTTAAGAAGACTCCGCCGATGAAACCGACGTTTGCAAATCTTTGTACCGGTATGGTCATTGCATTTGTTTTCTATCAGTTAGGAGCATTGCTGCACAAATATGTAGAGATCATTCCGACTTATGCATGGATGATCATCGCAGTCGTTTTGGTAAAGGGCACCGGCATTATGTCCGAAGAACTGGAAGATGCAGCGAGAGAGTGGGGACAGTTTGCGATCCATAGCTGGACAGCTGCAGCATTGGCAGGAATCGGTTTTACGCTGATCGATCTGGGAACAATCCTCAAAACATTGACCCCGTTCTATCTGTTTGCAGTAGTTCTTGTGGTTACTGTGATCACATTGACAGCTTCTATTTTAGGTAAATTTGTCGGATTCTATCCGTTAGAGTCTGCGATCGCAGCAGGTATGTGTACCACAAACATGGGCGGATCCGGAAATGTTGCGGTACTCAGCAGTGCACATCGCATGGAATTACTTCCGTTCGCACAGATCGTAACAAGATCCTGCGGAGCATTGATGTTGACCATTGGCGGTATTTTGGTCCAGATTGTAGGATAAGAGAAATAAAAAAAGTCGAGAACTTGAATGTTCAGGTTCTCGACTTTTTTCGTTTCATATAATCGTTAGAATTTTCTCCAGGTGTCTCTGCAGAAAAGAAGCAGCATCGGATATAATTCCAGACGTCCTGCCAGCATATCAAAGATCAAGATGATCTTTGAAAAATCGGAATAGATGCTGAAGTTCTGAGTAGGACCTACCAGTTCCAGACCCGGGCCGATGTTGTTGATGGTGGCAGCTACAGCTGTAAAGTTTGTAGTCATATCGAAGTTATCAATGCTGATCAAAAATACAGAGCCGGCAAAAATAAATACATACGTTGCTAAAAAGGTAGTAACAGAACGTACCAGTTCATTGTCTAATGGACGACCTTCAAAATAAACTCGTTTGACCTGATTTGGTCTTCTGCTCCAGGTGAATTCACGAAGCATGGTGCGGAACAGGATCATGATACGGGATACCTTCATACCGCCGCCGGTACTGCCTGCACAGGCTCCGCAAAACATAAGAAGAACTAAGATCGTCTTTGGAATTGCAGGCCAAAGGTTAAAGTCTGCAGTTGCAAATCCTGTAGTTGTGATAATAGAGCCAACCTGGAATGCAGCCTGATGGAAGGACTCCGGAATGCTGGAGTAGAAACCGTACTTCCAGATAAAACCTGTAATGATCAGAGTCGCAGCTGCAATGATCCCCAGATACCAGCGAGCTTCTTCGCATTTAAAAGCATCTTTTGGCTTCTTCATATAAAGAAGGAAGTATACGTTAAAGTTAATACCAAATAAGATCATAAAGATCGTAACAATTGTTTGCAGGTGCGGAGCATAGCTTGTGAAACTGTCATTTTTGATACCAAAACCGCCTGTTCCTGCAGTACCGAATGTGGTACAGAGAGAGTCAAACAGCGGCATTCCGCCTAAAAGCAGAAGGATCAGCATGAGCAGAGAAAGGATAAAGTACAAACCGTATAATAACTTGGCTGTGGACTGTACTTTCGGAACCAGCTTTCCTACGGATGGTCCCGGGCTTTCTGCTTTCATCAGATTCATATGGGAACCGCCGCCGGTCATCGGGAGCAGGCATAAGAGGAATACCAGTACACCCATACCGCCGATCCAGTGAGTAAAGCAGCGCCAGAACATCAATCCCTTGGACATGCCTTCCGGATTGGAAAGAATGCTGGCTCCGGTCGTAGTGAAACCGGATACGGTCTCGAAAAATGCATCTACCAGACTCGGGATCTCGCGGCTGAAATAAAATGGGAGGGCTCCCATAAAACTCATTACGATCCAGCTGAGAGAAACAATCACGGCGCCTTCTCGCGCATAAAGTACACGGTTTTCCGGCTGCTTTCTGATCAGAGGAAGTCCGATCAAAAGGCAGATCAGGATCGTAGCTGCCAGCGCCCATCCGCTTTGTTCTTTATAGATCAAAGAAACAACCGCAGATGGAGCCATAAGAGCTGCTTCCACACTGAGAATACAACCAACGATGTATGTGATCATGGGATAATTCATGGAAACACTCCTTTATTTTTTCAGGATATCGCGGATATCATTGAGACCGCGATTTGTAGTTACGACGATAACGGTGTCACCAACCTGAATCTTATTCTGACCACGTGGTGTTAAGATCTTACCGCGTCGGTTGATCGCACAGATCAGAAGATTTGGTTTTAAATTCAGATCCATCAACGGTACATCGGTAACTTCGGAAGCCTCATTAATGGAAAATTCCAGTGCTTCTGCACGTCCGTCAAACAGCTGATATAAGGTCTCGACGTTGCTTCCGATGGAGTTCTGACGTGCACGTATATACTGTACGATATAGTCTGCGGTCAGGTTTTTCGGATAGATAACACTGTCGATATCCAGACTGTCTACGACATCATTAAATGCGATCTTATTTACCTTTGCGATCAGTTTGGCATTGGAGTGTTTTTTCGCAAATAAGGAGAGGAAGATATTTTCTTCATCCATACCTGTGAGGGATACAACGGAATCAGCATATGTAAGACCTTCTTCGAGGAGCAATCCTTCATCGCTGCCGTCACCATTGATGATATCCGCACCCGGAAGAACTTCTGTCAGATAATCGCAGCGAGCCGGATCGCGCTCGATGATACGGACACGGTAACCGACTTTCAGTAAGTCCTTAGCCAGATAATGAGCTACAGTACCGCCGCCGATGATCAGAGAGTTCTTTACTTTTTTGGAACGCACACCGACTTTCTCAAAAAACTGTGCCGTTGCCTCTAAGGTTCCTACGATGGAAAGTGTATCGCTGTCGTCCAGAACAAAGCTGCCGTTCGGAATGATGAGTTCATTGTCACGTTCTACTGCGCAGATCAGGACATCTGTTTTCAAGCGGGCCATAACTTCCATGATCGTCTTACCGCCAAAACCAATTTCCGGTTTTAAACGGAAACGTAACAGTTCGACACGGCCTTTCGCAAAAGTGTCGATCTTGATGGCAGACGGGAAC
>JAFYOD010000038.1 GCA_017556515.1 Lachnospiraceae bacterium | reverse complement strand
TTTCCATGAATATCCGAACTGTAGAACAATAAATCTCTGGCCGGATACAGCCAGGTATTTTTACAGAAATAGCTGAAGTCATCGAAGAGCTCTTTGGCTCTTGTTTCATCATGTGTAACCACTAATTTCCAAGATTTCTCTGCGGAAAGTTCGTGCATCACGTGAACCTTCTGAGAATCTGTCACGCCACAGATGTGGATCGGACCATTTCCCTTCATCAGGTCACGTTTCATATCCGTATATTCCGCCAGTTCAACCAGCGGATTCGCAAAAATCTCTCCCATACTTCCCCCACTTTCTGCGTCTATACGTTTATATCAAAAACTTAGGCTTTTTTCTTATTGTGTACATTCATCGCATGCTCAATTCCGCTTTCGATGATCTCACATGCTGCATCCGCTGCCTCTTTTACAGCTTCTGCCATGATTTTCTTGTCCTCAGCACTAAAATGACCAAGAACATAATCTGCCAGATCCATTCTGGACGGCTTCTCACCAACACCTACACGCACTCTCGGGAATTCCTGTGTACCCAGGTGTGCAATAATGCTCTTGATACCATTATGACCGCCGGCGCTTCCTTTTGCACGCACACGGAGCTGTCCCGGCGCCAGGCTGATATCGTCGTAGATAACAATGATATCTTCTGTCGCGATCTTAAAGTAATCTGCCGCAGCGCGGATACTTTCGCCACTGGAATTCATATATGTCTGCGGTTTTAAAAGAATACACTTCTGACCGCCGATCACTGCTTTTCCGCATAAACCTTTATGTTTCTTCTCAGATACGTCTGCTCCGAGCTTATCTGCCAATGCATCGATTACCATAAATCCTGCATTGTGTCTGGTTGTTTCATATTCTTTTCCCGGATTTCCGAGACCTACAATTAAAAACATGTTATATTCTCCTTAAAGATTCCACAACGGAGGTATCCACCGGACACCCCCGTCATCATTCATTCTCATTTGTTTCTTGCATAAGCTGCATACATCTGTGTTGTCGTCAGATCGGAATGACCCATCATCGTCTGTACCACCTTCACGTCGGCTCCATTGCCGATCAAATGTGCTGCAAAAGAGTGACGCAATGTATGCGGAGTAATATCTCCTTCGATACCGGCTTTCATACCATAATGCTTTATGATCTTCCAGAAGCCCTGACGGCTCATAGTTCCTCCGCTGCAGTTTGTAAACAGCCACGGAGACTCATTTCCTTTCAGAAGTTCTTCTCGAGAAGATTCCATGTATGCTTTCAGAGCATCTTTCGCCACACGGCCAAACGGAATGGTACGTTCCTTATGCTCATCTCTGCATGTGATGAAGCCAATCGACATATTCACATCCGCAAGCTCCAGATGGATCAGCTCCGACACACGGATACCTGTTGCATAGAGCAGTTCCAGCATCGCACGGTCGCGGATTTCCTTAGCTGTGGTTCCGGACGGCTGAGCCAACAAACGACTCACATCATCAATAGAAAGAATCGTCGGCATCTTCTTTTCGATCTTCGGTGCACGAATCATTTCCGCCGGATCACGCTTGATCATACCCTGTTTAAACTCATAGTTAAAAAACGCCTTCATAGACGCCAGCATTCTGGATACAGTTGTGGAAGCCTTTCCTGCTTTTTCAAGGTGCATCACATAGGCGTTCAACATGGTTTTTGTCACTTTCGCAGCTTCCTCAACGCCCATCTCCTCCAGATAAGCTGCCAGCTGAAGCAGATCTCTGCGATAAGAAACCCGAGTGTTTTCCGATGCACCCTTTTCTGTTTCCAAATATTCAATAAAGCTCTTTATATCCTCTTTCATCTCAATACCCTTGTGGTCCCTTTTTATCCCCTTAAATCACGTTCCAATTGACACTTTATCCCCAAAAAAGTGCCGTGTTCCTACATTATATCCCCAGTTTACCATAAAATCAAACGGATTTTTTTCAAAACAAGGCTAAAACCCTTGGATTTACAAGGCTTTCCA
>JAFYOD010000037.1 GCA_017556515.1 Lachnospiraceae bacterium | reverse complement strand
TTCAAACTAATAGAAATTTTGGAAAAGCGCAGGAACGTACTATGACAGCCAGAATTGTAGGAATCGGTGCATATGTACCGGAAACAATCGTAACCAACCATGATTTGGCAAACATTGTTGAAACAAGTGATGAATGGATTTATAGTCGAACCGGAATCAAGGAACGTCGTATTTCTGTAAAAGAAGAAACCTCCGATCTGGCAGCAGAGGCAGCCAGGCGCGCATTGGAACATGCAGGGATCAAACCGGCAGAACTGGATCTGATCGTTTTGGGAACTTCCTCTCCGGATTGCAATTATCCAAGCGGTGCATGTGAAGTTCAGGCAAAGATCGGAGCCGTGAATGCAGTGGCCTTTGATGTTTCTGCTGCATGTGCGGGATTTATTTTTGCTTTGAATATCGTACAAGGATTTTTTAAAGCAGGTATTTATCAAAATGCACTGATCATAGGTGCAGAAACTCTGAGTAAAGTGACCAATTGGGAAGATCGATCGACATGTGTACTGTTTGGAGACGGTGCAGGTGCAGCAGTGTTAAAAAATGATGACTGTGGCGTAATCGATATGCTGATGGGCTCGGATGGCACCATGGGAGATTTTCTGAAATGCAAGTCCAGAACGCTGGGGAATCTTCTGACGGAAGAAAGACCAGAGTTGGGGTTTACGGAAATGAACGGACAAGAAGTTTTCCGATTTGCTGTAAAAAGAGTGCCTGAAAGTATCGAAACATTGATGAAGCGCAATCAAATGTCGAAGGAAGAAATCAAATATTATGTTCTTCATCAGGCAAATGAAAGAATTATTGAGGCAGCAGCCAGACGATTAAAAGAACCGATGGAAAAGTTTCCAATGACTATTTCGAAATATGGTAACACTTCGACAGCCTCGATTCCACTACTGTTGGATGATATGCTGAAGAAAGGTATGTTGAAACAAGGAGATAAGATCATTCTGTCCGGATTCGGTGCAGGTATGACTTGGGGAGCTGTTCTGTTAGAATGGTGTATATAATAAAACGTAATCAAAGAGGAGATTTCAATTATGTTAGAGAAAATGAAAGAATTAATCGCAGACCAGTTAGGAATCGATGCAGAGACAATCGCAGCAGAGTCCAAATTTAAAGAGGATCTTGGTGCAGATTCTCTTGATTTATTTGAGCTTGTAATGGCTTTGGAAGATGAGTATTCTGTAGAAATCCCGGCAGAGGATCTTCAGAATATTGTAACCGTTGGCGATGTGATCAATTATTTAAAAGATAAAGGCGTTGAGGCGTAATGAAAACCAGAATTACCGAATTATTAGGAATTGAATATCCGATCATTCAGGGTGGCATGGCATGGGTGGCAGAACATCATTTGGCAGCAGCCGTGTCTGAAGCAGGAGGCCTTGGCCTGATCGGAACAGCTAATGCACCGGCAGAGGTAGTTCGTGAGGAAATCCGCAAGGCAAAGGAACTCACAGAGAAACCGTTTGGTGTTAACATCATGTTGATGAGCCCACACGCAGAGGCGATTGCCAAAGTCGTTGTGGAAGAAGGTGTAAAGGTTGTAACAACCGGAGCCGGAAATCCGGGCAAATACATGAAGATGTGGAAAGAGGCAGGGATCAAAGTAATCCCGGTAGTTGCTTCTGTTGCATTAGCAAGAATGATGGAAAAAGCCGGTGCAGATGCAGTTGTTGCAGAAGGTACTGAGGCAGGCGGACACATTGGAGAAGCAACAACCATGACACTGGTTCCTCAGGTTGTGGATGCAGTGTCCATTCCGGTCATTGCAGCCGGAGGAATTGCAGACGGTCGTGGAATTGCAGCAGCTTTTATGTTAGGTGCAGAGGCGGTTCAGATGGGAACCAGATTCCTTGTTGCAAAAGAAGCTGTCGTACATGCAAATTACAAAGAACGTGTGATAAAAGCAAAGGACATTGATTCTACTGTTACAGGAAGAAGTCATGGTCATCCGGTTCGCAGTCTGAGAAATCAGATGACAAGAGAATATGTGAAGTTAGAATCAGAAGGAAAGAGCTTTGAAGAGCTTGAGTATCTGACCCTTGGGGCGCTGAGAAAAGCAGTTGTAGAAGGTGACGTGACAAACGGAACTGTTATGGCAGGTCAGATTGCAGGAATGATCACGAAAGAACAGACTTGTAAGGAAATGATCGAAGAAATGATGGAACAGACAAAGAAACTTCTGGGAAGATAATTTAGGAGAACAAACATGGGTAAAACAGCATTTATTTTCCCAGGGCAGGGTGCTCAGGTTTGTGGCATGGGTCAGGATTTTTATGAGAAGACAGAGCTTGGACGTCAGATTTTCGACCGTGCTTCCGAACTGCTAGGATTTTCTGTTCCGGAACTTTGCTTTGAACCGAATGACAGACTGGATATTACGGAATATACACAGGCAGCTATGGTGACAACCAGCATAGCAATGTTGAAAGTTTTGGAAGAGATGGGTGTGAAAGCAGATGTGACTGCCGGTTTAAGCCTTGGAGAATATCCGGCACTTGTTGCAGCAGGTGCCATGAGCGTAGAAGATGCGATTCTGACAGTTCGTCGCAGGGGCATCCTCATGCAAGAAGCGGTTCCGAATGGAATTGGCGGAATGAATGCAGTGCTGGGAATGACGGCGGAACAGATCAATGCAGTTGTTGATCCGATCGAGAACGTTCAGGTTGCAAATTATAATTGTCCGGGACAAATCGTAATTTCCGGAAAACTGGATGCAGTAGAAATTGCAACAGAGAAGCTAAAAGAGGCTGGTGCAAGACGTATTCTTCCGCTAAATGTCAGTGGTCCGTTCCACTCTTATTTACTGGAAGAGGCAGGAAGTCAGTTAGGTGAATTTCTGGAACGTATTCCGGTGCATGAGCCGAACATCCCATATGTTGCCAATGTGAATGCTAAATATGTAAGATCTGCAGAAAATATAAAAGAGTTACTGAAAAAACAGGTATCCTCTTCTGTTCTCTGGCAGCAGAGTATAGAAGCGATGATTGCGGATGGTGTGGATCGCTTTATTGAGATTGGACCGGGCAAGACTTTGGCTGGATTTATAAAAAAAATCGACCGTAATGTTACGGTAATCAATATTGAAAAAGTCGAGGACTTGGAAAAATTAATCTAGGAGTGAAATGATATGAATTTAACCGGAAAGATTGCACTTGTAACAGGTGCGAGTCGTGGTATCGGACGTCAGATCGCATTGACACTTGCAGGCTACGGTGCAACGGTAGTCGTCAACTATCATGGTTCTCAGGCAAAAGCGGAGGACGTTGTAAAAGAAATCAAGGCAAATGGCGGATATGCAGAGGCAGTACAGTGTAATGTCGCAGAGTTTGATCAGGCAAAAGAATTGATCGATGGTGTTGTAAAGACACATGGTCGTCTGGATATTCTGGTAAACAATGCAGGGATCACAAGAGACAATCTGATCATGAAAATGACAGAAGAAGATTTCGATGCGGTTCTTTCCACAAACTTGAAAGGTGCATTTAACTGTGTAAAGCATGTTGCAAGACAGATGTTAAAGCAGAAATCCGGAAGAATCATTAATATTTCCTCTGTATCCGGAGTGATGGGAAATGTAGGGCAGGCAAACTATTGTGCATCAAAAGCAGGAGTGATCGGTCTTACAAAGTCTGTGGCACGAGAACTTGGAAGCCGTGGTATCACATCCAATGCGGTTGCGCCTGGATTTATTGAGACAGAAATGACAGCGGTACTTTCCGATGAAGTAAAGAAAACAATGGGAGAACAGATTCCGTTAAAACGATTTGGACAGACGAAGGATATTGCAGAGGCAGTTGCATTCCTTGCATCAGATCATGCAGGTTATATTACAGGCCAGGTCATTCAAGTTGACGGCGGTATGGCGATGTAAGGGTAAGGAGAGTTGAAACATGAACAGAGTAGTAGTGACCGGACTTGGAGCCATTACTCCGATCGGAAACGATGTAAATACTTTTTGGAATGGACTGAAAGAAAAAAAGATTGGATTTGGTCCGATCACAGCATTTGATACTGCGGAATATAAAGTAAAACTGGCAGCAGAAGTAAAGAATTTTGATGCGAAACAATATATGGATCCGAAAGCTGCAAGACGTATGGAGCGTTTTTCTCAGTTTGCAGTGGCAGCAGCAAAAGAGGCATTGGAAGATGCAGGCATCAAGATGGAACAAGAGGATCCGTTCCGTGTCGGTGTCAGTGTCGGTTCCGGTGTCGGAAGTTTACAGGTCATTGAAAAGGAACATACAAAGTTAATGGAAAAGGGACCGGGTCGTGTGAATCCGTTAATGGTTCCATTGCTGATCGGAAATATGGCAGCCGGAAACATTTCCATTCAGTTTGGATTAAAAGGAAAAAATATTGATGTTGTCACGGCGTGTGCATCCGGAACCAACAGCATTGGTGAAGCAATGCGTACCATTCAGTACGGAGATGCAGATGTGATGGTAGCAGGTGGCGCAGAAGCATGCATTACACCGATTGGTGTCGCAGGATTTGCAGGATTGACAGCTCTTTCTACATCAGAAAATCCTACTCGTGCTTCCATTCCGTTTGATAAAGAACGCGACGGATTTGTGATTGGCGAAGGTGCCGGGATCGTGGTTCTGGAATCTCTGGAACACGCAAAGGTACGTGGAGCAAAAATTTATGCAGAACTGGTGGGCTATGGGGCGACCAGCGATGCGTACCATATCACTTCTCCGGCAGAGGATGGAAATGGTGCAGCAAGAGCAATGCTCAATGCGATCTATGATGCTGGAATTCAACCAGAACAGATTGATTATGTAAATGCCCATGGTACAGCGACTCATCATAATGATCTGTTTGAAACAAAAGCGATCAAGTTAGCGTTAGGTGACCACGCAAAACAGGTGAAGATCAATTCTACAAAATCTATGATCGGACATCTTCTTGGTGCAGCAGGCGGTGTAGAGCTGATCACTTGTGTAAAAACGATCGAAGATGGATTTGTACATGCAACCGTAGGTCTTCAGGTAGATGATCCGGAATGTGATCTGGATTATACAAAGGGAGAAGGCATTCATATGGATGTAAACTATGCGATCAGTAATTCTCTGGGATTTGGCGGACATAATGCCAGTCTGGTAGTGAAAAAATTTGAGGAGTAAGGAGTCGGTAAATGGAAGTAAAAGAAATCATTGAGTTGATGAAAGCTGTTTCTGACAATGGTCTTACAAAATTTGAACTGGAGCAAGGCGATACAAGACTCATGATGAAACGAGAAAAACAGATGGTAACGATATCTGCTCCAACAGCAATGCCAGTTGCTGTTTCAACAGAAACTATGGAGACGGCTCAGCAAGTCAATGCTGGTCAGAATATTGACAGTATGGTGTATACAGGAAATGTGGTTTATTGTCCGTTGGTTGGTACGTTCTACAGTGCTCCGGCTCCGGATGCAGAAAGTTTTGTCAACGTTGGCGATCGCGTGAAAAAAGGTCAGGTAATCGGTATTGTAGAAG
>JAFYOD010000304.1 GCA_017556515.1 Lachnospiraceae bacterium | reverse complement strand
GCGAGGGATAGGCGCCAACGGACTGGCAGCGTTAAATATTTTACTTCCGCTGTACAGCACATTTTACGGATTTGGTATGATGACCGGAATCGGAGGCAGTGTGCTCTTTGGATTTTCCAGAGGAAAAGGAGAGGAGCAAAAGGCGCGTGGGTATTTTACAACTGCGCTGATCCTGACTGCGATCCTGGCTGTATTGTCGGTGGTGCTTTGCAATGTGTTCTTTGAACCGTTGCTGAATTTCCTGGGATGTACAGAGTCCATGCGTGAATATGCAGTTCCGTATGGAAGGATCATCATGATAGCTTCACCAGTTTACATGGTGTCCTGTTTCTTGCAGGCATTTGTTCGTAATGACGGAGAGCCAAATCTGGCAATGGCAGGTGTCATTGCCGGCGGAGTTACCAATGTGGTATTGGATTACATCTTTATCTACCTGTTTCACTGGGGAATGGCGGGAGCTGCATTTGCGACCGTTATCGGAACAATCTTGACGATCGTGATCCTCGGAACTCATTTCCTGAAAAAGGAGAATCACCTGAAATTTGGTGGGGGGATCGATCTGAGAAAGTTCAAGGATGTACTGGTAAATGGTATGCCGAGCTTCATCATGGAGCTTTCCAGTGGTGTGATCATGCTGCTGTTCAACTTACAGCTTCTGAAATATGTGGGCGACATTGGTGTTGTGGTGTATGGCATCGTCAGCAATGTAGCGCTTGTGGTTACCTCTCTTTCCAATGGTATTGCGCAGGCTGCACAACCGATGGTTTCTGCTAACTACGGAGCGGGAAATAAGGACCGTGTCCGTGAGGGGCGCAACCTTGGTCTGATCGTGGCGCTTACAGCAGGTATCCTCTTTACCGGTTCCGGATTTGTGATTCCGGTACCGATCGCAAAACTGTTCTTAGTTCCGACGGAGCAGATCATCGCGATGGCGATTCCTGCCATTAAACTGTACTTTATCAGCTTCGTGATCAGCGAATGGAACATCCTTTGCGGAACCTATTTCCAGGCGATCGTAAAACCGAAACTTTCACTGATGGTCACATTGCTGCGAGGCGTGATCTTAAACAGTATTTTGGTGTTTGTACTTCCGGTGATGTTTGGCGTAAACGGAATCTGGATGGTTGTTACGGTATCTGAGATCGTGACAGCGATCGTTGTATTATATTTTATGAAAAAAGAGCGTGGGTAATTGGGAGGTTTGACTCCTGTTACCTGCGCTTTTTCGCATTATCAGAGGAAATTGATTGACACTATACTATGACATTGTTAAAATGAAAGAAGATTGTAGACAGTATGGAGGTAGTAAATAGATGGCAATCAGAATTGGTATTATGGGCTATGGAAATCTGGGCCGCGGTATTGAATGTGCGGTAAAAAACAACCCGGATATGGAGCTCGCAGCAGTGTTTACAAGACGTGACCCGGCAACAGTAAAGATCCTGACCGAGGGCGTTTCCGTATATCATGCCGATGAGGCGAAAGATCATGCAGACGAAGTGGATGTTCTCATCCTTTGTGGCGGCAGTGCGACAGATCTTCCGGTTCAGACACCGGAGTATGCAAAGTACTTTACAGTCGTTGACAGCTTTGACAACCACTCCAAGATCCCGGAGCATTATGCAAACGTAGATGCAGCTGCGAAGCCGAACGGCAACGTAGCAGTGATCTCTGCAGGCTGGGATCCGGGTATGTTCTCTCTGAACCGTGTGTATGCAAATGCAGTGCTCCCGAACGGTAAAGATTACACATTCTGGGGTAAGGGCGTAAGCCAGGGCCATTCCGACGCGGTTCGCCGTGTTGCAGGTGTAAAAGACTGCAGACAGTATACAATCCCGGCAACAAGTGCTCTTGAGCGAATCCGTGGCGGAGAGACTCCGGATCTGATCACAAGAGAGAAACACACACGTGAGTGTTTCGTAGTGGCAGAGGAAGGTGCTGATCTGGCACAGATCGAGCACAATATCGTGACAATGCCGGCTTATTTTGCAGACTATGACACAACGGTTCATTTCATCACAGAAGAAGAGATGAAACGTGACCATTCTGCACTTCCGCACGGCGGTTTCGTGATCCGCAGCGGTAAGACAGGCTGGAATCTGGAGCACAATCACGTGATTGAGTATAGCTTAAAGTTAGACTCCAACCCGGAATTCACATCTTCCGTGATCGCAGCATGCGCAAGAGCTGCATATCGTATGAAACAGGAAGGTATGAGCGGATGCAAGACAATCCTTGATATTCCGCCGGCGTACCTTTGTGCACAGAGCGACGAATTTTTACGCGCACATATGTTATAAAAAAGACTGAATTATATTTGACAGAAGAAACTCAACAGGGGATGTTATGGCCGGCAGCGGCGTAATATCCCCTATGTTTTCACAAGAGATTTGCAGGTGGGAATTATGAGTAAGAATCGTGAAGTGGCAGTGCAAAAGAATGGAATTACGGAAGGTGTGATCTGGCAGCAGATCCTGATCTTCTTCTTCCCGATCTTGTTCGGCACTTTTTTCCAACAGTTGTACAATACGGCGGATGCGATCATCGTAGGCCGTTTTGTCGGTAAGGAAGCGTTGTCTGCCGTTGGCGGAACAACCGGTACATTGATCAACCTGATGGTTGGCTTTTTCGTTGGTATGTCTTCCGGTGCATCGGTTGTTGTGTCTCAGTATTTTGGCGCGGAACAGCCGGATCAGGTAAAGAAATCCGTTCACACGGCTTTTTGCCTGGCGATCGCCGGCGGTGTTTGTCTGATGATCCTTGGACAGGTGTTTGCCCCTGTTGCAATTAGACTGATGGGCGCTCCGGAGGAGATCATTGATTATTCCGTGACCTATATTCGCATCTATTTCATGGGTGTGATCGGAAACCTGCTCTACAACATGGGCGCAGCGATCCTGCGTGCGGTTGGTGATTCTAAACGCCCGTTATTTTTCCTGATCTGTGCATGCCTGACCAATATTGTGCTGGATATTGTATTTGTTGTGATCCTGAAAATGGAAGTGGCAGGTGCTGCACTGGCAACGATCTTATCCCAGGCAATGGCAGCCGGTCTGGTGTTATTAACTCTCATGCGTTCGAACGAATCCTATCGATTTGAACCGAAGGCATTAAAAATGGATCGTCAGATCCTGAAACGTATCATTCAGATCGGACTTCCGGCTGGTCTCCAGTCCATGATGTATTCCATCTCCAACGTCGTGATCCAGACCAAGATGAACGGCTTCGGAACCAACACCATAGCAGCGTGGGCAGTATTTGGAAAGATCGACGGTATCTTCTGGATGACCATGGATGCACTCAGTATTTCCGTTACAACCTTTGCAGGTCAGAACTTTGGTGCAGGAAAGATCGACCGTCTGAAAAAAGGTACGTACGTGGGTCTTGGCATGACATTGCTTGCGACAGCGATCCTTGCAAGTGCGGTTTATACGTTCGGAATTACCATCAGCGGTCTCTTTACGGATGACCCGATGGTACTGGCAGAGAGTATGAAGATCATCAAATTCCAGGCTCCGTTCTGGTTCTGTTACTCTTGTGTAAATGTGTTCCCAAGCACCTTACGAGGCATTGGCGATGCGTTTATCCCGATGCTGATCATTTGCATCGGAACATGTGCTCTGCGTGTGGTATGGCTGTTTACAGCCGGTGTGATCCGTCCGGATCTCTTTACCGTTCTGTTCAGCTATCCGTTAAGCTGGAGCGTGACTTCCATTGCATTCCTGATCTACTACTACCGATTTAGCAAGATGAGGAAATTGACGAAACTCGCATAATCAGTTACAATAAATAGCAGGAGCCGGTGTAAAAACCGGAGCCTGCTACTTTTGTTTTTATATGATTTTTCCTGGCTGGGGATCCAAATGGTCGCCGGTCTTAAGTGTTGTATAAGAGCAGGAAATATCATGATAAATGAGACAAGAATCAATACAGGATTGGAACATACGTGATGATAGAAAATGGATTTGAATTTGTAGAAAAAAATGGCGGAGCAGTGATCCTCAAAGCGCTGGATCCGGGTGCGGTCTGTGTCGTTCCCGATACCCTTGGCGGACTTCCGGTCACGGAATTGGAAGACCGTGCGCTGGCAAGACTGGACATTAAAGAAGTTTATCTTCCGAAGACACTGCGCAGAATCGGACGTTACGGTTTTTACAACTGTGAGAAATTACGCACTCTTCATTTTTACGCGGAAACCAGAGAAATCGGCGGCGGTATTTTCAACGGCTGCAGAGGCATCCGTGAACTTTATGTGCACATGGGTGCGGATGAGAAATCTGCGATCCGTGATTTTGTGACAGAGATCATCGACCGTCTTGTGGTGCACTGCATTGTACCGGATGAACAGGATGGAGAAAAAGAGATCGCCCGCGTGGTATTCCCGGAGTTTTACGACGAATCCATCGAAAACTCTCCGGCGAGAAACTTAAGTTTCAGTATCCACGGAACTGGTCAGAAATACCGTTACTGCATCATTGATAAGAAAATCCAGTATGAAAAATATGATAAAGTCTTCTTCCACGAGGTCATTGAAGAGAACGTGGCCAATGCATCTGAGACTGCGATCAACCGTCTGATGTTCCCGCACGGAATGACTGCATCTGCGAAAGAGGCGTATGAAATCTACCTGAAGGAGCATCTCTGCGAAGTATTGCTGAGCCATATGAACAATGGCGAATATTTCCGCTGGGTAGCGGGAAATTACGGAGAGGCAAAGGTGAATGATACTTGGTGCCTGTCTGAGGCGGATATGGAGCAGCTGATCGAAGAGTCTTCCAAGAAAAAACTGGCGGAGGCATCCGGCGTACTGCTGGATCTGAAACGCAGATTGTATCCGGCGAAGAAGAAAAAATTTGCATTTGATTTTTAAAGTTTTGATAGAAGGAGGAATGGAGCCATGCAGGAAAATGAGAGATATGTATCCCCCATTTACAATGAGCGTGTGGACCAGGAGGAATTTATTTCCGTCTGTCTGGATATTTTAAGAAATGCCAGAAATGAAGTGTATTTGTCCATGCGGTTTCTGGATGTGGCATTAAGTTCCCTTTATTTTGCACCGGACCGTTCGGTGCGCGGCATTGCGACCGATGGCAGCGGTTTGTATTTCGAGCCGGCTACCTTGGCACGTATGTACAAGAAAAGTCGTGTGCTGGTGAACCGCAGTTATCTGCATGCAGTTCTGCACTGCCTGTTCTGTCATATCTGGAACCGCAAGAAGAGAGCGGAGGATTACTGGAACCTGGCATGTGATATCGCGGTTGAGTCCATCATCGACAGTCTGTACCGTTTGTGTGTTCATTTGCCGTTGTCTTCTACAAGAAGAGATCTGTACGGACGTCTGGAGAAGAAGATTACGGTATTCAATGCTGAGAGCGTGTACAAGGCCCTGCAGGAGCTCAATCTGACTGAGGAAGAGTATCAGAGGTTCTCCATGGAATTCTTCCGAGACGACCACTGTAAGTGGGGAAAAGACGAGAAGCCGCCTCAGCCGAACCAGGTCCGCAATAAAAAAGAGGACTGGGACGACAAGCGTGAGAAGATGCAGGTGGAGATGGAAGCCTTCGCCAATGAGGCATCGGACGACGATAAAGACCTGATGAGCCAGCTGGCGGTGGAAAACCGTGAGCGTTATAACTATAAAGAATTTTTGAGAAAATTCTCCGTGTTAAAAGAGACTGTCCAGGTGGATCCGGATGCGTTCGACTACGTATTCTACCACTATGGAATGGAACTGTACGGAAATATGCCGCTGATCGAACCGATGGAGACCAAGGAGATCCGAAGAATCGAGGATTTCGTTATCGTTATCGATACGTCCATGTCCTGTTCGGGAGATCTGGTGAAGAAATTCTTGGAAGAGACCTATTCGGTGCTTTCTCAGTCGGAGAGTTTCTTTAAGAAAGTAAATATTCACATCATCCAGTGTGACGACCAGGTCCAGGAAGATGTGCTGATCGAAAAAGATGAAGACCTGCGCAGATACATGGACAATCTGGAACTTCACGGATACGGCGGAACCGACTTCCGACCGGCATTTGTTCATGTGGACCGAATGGTCAAAGCGCAGAAGTTTAAGAACTTGAAAGGTCTGATCTACTTTACTGACGGTTACGGAATTTTCCCGGTAAAGATGCCGATCTACGATGTGGCATTTGTATTTATGCAGGAAAATTACAACGATCTGGATGTTCCGCCGTGGGCGATCAAGATCATTCTTTCTCCGGAAGAAATCGGTGAAGAAGTAAAGGAAACTAAGTGGTAATAGCAAAGAGGGAATAAGAATGAATATTAAGAGAGCGAAAGATGAGATAAAAAATACGATCAAAGCGTATCTTACAAAAGACAGCCATGGCGAGTATGAGATCCCGTCCATGCGCCAGAGACCGGTTCTTTTGATGGGCCCGCCAGGTATCGGTAAAACACAGATCATGGAGCAGGTGGCAAGAGAGTGCCAGATCGGTCTGGTATCTTACACTATCACACACCATACTCGTCAGAGTGCCATTGGTCTTCCGTTTATTTCTCAGAAGAACTACGGAGGCGAAGAGAAGCATGTAACTGAGTATACCATGAGTGAGATCGTAGCTGCGATCTACGACAAGATGGAGGCAACAGGCCTCAAAGAGGGCATCCTCTTTATCGATGAGATCAACTGTGTATCTGAGACATTGGCGCCGGCTATGCTTCAGTTCTTACAGTACAAGACATTCGGTAACCACAAGATCCCGGACGGCTGGATCATCGCAGCAGCAGGTAACCCGCCGGAGTACAACAAATCCGTAAGAGATTTCGATATCGCGACTCTGGACCGTGTAAAGAAGATTGATGTAGAAGCTGATTTTGCAGTATGGAAAGAGTACGCAAAACTGGCTGAGATTCACCCGGCCATCATTTCCTATCTGACAGCGAAACCGCACTACTTCTACCAGGTAGAGACAACGGTAGATGGTAAGATCTTTGCAACTCCGCGAGGATGGGAAGACCTTTCCAGATTCCTGGAAGTATATGAGAGAATCGGTTTAACTTGCGACAGAGATGTTGTGAAACAGTACATTCAGCATGCAAAGATCTCCAAAGACTTTGCAAACTATCTGGAGCTGTACTACAAATATCAGTCCCAGTACCAGATCGACGAAGTGCTTAAAGGAAACCGCGACGAGGAACTTATGGTTCAGGCAGCAAAAGCACCGTTCGACGAGAAGCTTTCCGTTATCGGCCTTCTTCTTGCAAAACTCAACGTGGAGTTTGCAAAGGCAGGCAAGCTGGAAAACTATCTGGAGATGCTGTTTGCGAAATTAAAAGAGTTCAAAGCCCGTCTTGCAGAAGAGAACGGTCAGGAGCCGCTTGATCTGTTTGCAGTGCTCAGTGATGAGATTCAGGCTGAGTATGAGGGCAAGAAGAAGGCAGGCCTTCTTACAAGAGACGATCAGTACCGTTACCGTGATGTATTAGACAGCTTCAACCGTTATGCAGTGGCTGCAAAGGGCGAAGGCCTGACAGACGGAGAGGAGATCTTCGGTACATTCGCAGGTATGTTTGGTGAAGAGCGTGCGAAGTTTGAGGCACAGTGCGACCATGCACTCCAGATGTTAGAGTACGCATTTGACTTCATGGAAGGTACATTTGAGGACAGCCAGGAGATGGTTATCTTCATCACAGAGCTGAACTCCAGCTTCTATGCTGTGAAGTTCTTAGCGGAGAACGAGTGCGAGCGCTACTTCCGCTACAACAGTCGTTTATTATTCGACAACAGAGCGGCTGAGATCATGAAGAACTTAGACCGCCTCGGCGAGTTCTAAATTATTGGAGGAATTAGATTTATGAGATATGAGGGAACCGTATACCGTCCCCCGAGTGAAGCATACAGCCTGATCATTCAGGTAACCATTGGCTGCGCCCACAACCGCTGTACATTCTGCAACATGTACCGCGAGAAACAATTCCGCATCCGTACAAAAGAAGAGATCATGCGTGACTTAGATGAGTGTCGCGCTTACTATGGTCCGAATGTTGGCCGTGTGTTCTTTGCAGATGGCGATGCGCTGGTAGTAAAAACAGAAGTGCTTCTGGAACTGCTTGCATACGTGAAGAAGTTATTCCCACACTGCGAGCGAGTTTCTTCCTACGGAACTGCAAGAGACGTTCATGCGAAATCCGAGGAAGAATTAAAGGCACTGGCAGCAGCCGGACTGGAACTGATCTATCTTGGCGCAGAGTCCGGTGACGACCGTGTGTTAGAGCACATCAATAAAAATGTAACAGCTGAGCAGATCATCACAGCCGGACAGAAATTAAAACGCTGCGGTCTGAAGACTTCCGTAACTTTGATCTCCGGTCTTGGCGGAAGAGCAGGCATCCGTGAGCATGCGATCAAATCTGCAGAGCTGATTTCCGAAATGAATCCGGAATACGCATCTTTCCTGACCCTTCGCCTTTACGAGGGAACTCAGATGAATGAGGAAGTAAAACGTGGAGAAATGGAACTGATCACTCCAGATGAGATCGTGGAAGAGATGGAGCTGTTCCTTAAGAACGTAGATTCTCCGGGAACTGTATTCCGTACCAACCATGCTTCCAACTATGTGGTACTTGCGGGCGATCTGAATAAAGATATTCCGGAGATGCTGCAGCAGTTGAAGAATGCGAAAAAGAAACAGAGATATCGACTCGAAGAGTGGAGAAGACATATTTAAAAAGAAATACGGTGCAAACACTGAAATAGTGTCATGCACCGTATTTTTTGTTATCGTTTCAGTTCATAGGATGGATGATACAGGCCGGTCGGCGCGTAAAATTCATCACGAATGTATTGGAATCCCAGTTTGCCAAGCACGTGTTTGGAACCGATGTTATTCGGATTGTGTCCTGCAAACAGTCCTTCCGCGTGAAGTTTGGAAAATGCATAGTCAATGGCTGCATTTGCAGCTTCTGATGCAAATCCCTGTCTCCAGAATTTTGGACGAAGGTGGAAACCAATCTCGAAAACTGATTCATTGTACGGACGGAGACCGCAACATCCAATCAGTTCGCCGGAAGCCAGTTCAAAAATCGGCCAATACTGGATGCCGTAAGTTTGATCATTGTCGATTTCTTTAGCAAGTCTGGCTGCGATATCCTCCGGAGAGAAAACTCCGCTGGCGCAGATATATCTGGTTACCTCCGGATCGCCCCAAAGCTGTTCTGCAAGTGGGAGATCATCGGAAGTCCATTTGGAAAATCTAATACGAGTGGTTGTTAAGTGAAATGTTCTTGTCATAATTATAAAGTAAGTACTGCTGTCTGAGCCTTTGTGGCGGCATCCAGAATCAGTGTGGAAGTCTCATAAGTTACGATATTGCTGTAAAACTGAGTAAACTCCTCCAGACGACCGATTACATCATATCCGAATGTATCAGAGCGGTAGTGCATCGGGATCACAACCTTCGGTTCCAGTGCGGAGACGATTTCCTTGGCCTGCACTGCATCGATGGTGTAGAAACCGCCAACCGGGATCATCAGCACATCTGCATGTTTCAGAAGAGCAGCCTGCTCGTCAGTCAGCATACAGCCAAGATCGCCAAAATGAACGATGCGCATACCGTGTGCTTCTAAAACATGGATCTTATTCGGACCACGTTTGGAACCTTCTGCATCGTCATGGAAGGTATCGATAACAGACACCTGAAACGGACTGTTTTCCTTCTCGGCTACGGTGACAACATCCGTACATCCATGGTCGCTGTGCTGATGGCTGCATAATACGCTGTTTGCATGCAGCTCCAGATTCGGAAGACCGGGAACGGAACCGTCAGCAAACGGATCCAGCACGATGGTATAATCGTCGGCAGTTACGGAATAGCAGGAATGACCATGCCATGTGATT
>JAFYOD010000303.1 GCA_017556515.1 Lachnospiraceae bacterium | reverse complement strand
TCCACATGTCCGAACTCTGCGATCACTTTCTCTGCAAACTTCTCCAATGTTATCTTGTCAGCCAGATCCCCCTGAAAATAACCATTTTCCTTCAGATCGATCACACACACATGAGCTCCTGCTTTTGCAAACTCCTCGCTGATGCATTTTCCGATTCCGTTGGCTCCGCCGGTTACGATCACGACTTTATCTTTAAATTCCATATCCGTTACTCCTATAAATTTATTGCTAATGCAACTGCCAGTTCATAGTAATTATATTATCTTTCTGATATATTATCTATGTTGTCACACCCAATCTGGCAACAGAAAGGGGGTGTATACATGGAGGTCCTTACTTCCCTTTTGGTTTCCGTCATGGCAAGTGTAGCTGCCCACTACATATGCAAGTGGTTAGACGGCAACAACAGTGACAATTAACCCAAAAGAAAACCCCAGAGCTGCCACTCTGGGGTTTTCGTCTAAGTGTACACATGGTGTCTCACTTCCCTTGTTCACATATATTATATGCCGAATGATTTCGGTATGTCAATATACTGACAGGCTAATTTCCCCACAACCTATAACTTTATCAATACCGCTCTGCACGGCGCACCTTCAGCTCCTCCCAGATTCAACGGCGCTGCATTCAATAAGTATACTCCCTCCGGAACTTCCTCCAGGCGAATGCCTTCCAACAGGGCAACTCCGGCTTTCAGCAATACTAAGTGTACTGCCATCGGAGCGTCCTCCGGGCCAACTGTCTGTGATTCATTTCCCACAAGCAAGATACCTGCATTGGCAAAGACCTCTGCCGCCTCCAAAGACACTTCCGCGTTTCCTTTGATCAGAATTCGATTTCTCGCATCCGATCCTGCCTTCTGTAAGATTAAATCTGCATCCTCTGCAGTCACAGTGCCTTCATGCTCTGCCACATATGCCATTCCCACAAACGGTTCCAAACCAATCTCATCAACGCTCTTTCCGTCCTTTACAAAATGGAGAGGTGCATCCACATGAGTACCATTGTGGGCGCACATCTGAAACATAGTCAGATTGTAAAAATCTCCCTCCTCGATGGAACAGATCAGTTCACCCTGCGGGACCGGATCCCCCGGAAATACCTTGCAGGAAAACACTTCCTGAGATATATCATAAACTTTCATTTGAAATCACTCCTCAACCATTGATCACTTTTATTATATCATCTGAACAGCAAGAAATCATACACTTTTAAACTTTTACGGTATAAATTTGGTCCATAAGCTCTTGCACCGTAATTCCCTAGAAACCTTCTTTGTCTTGCCTGGCAATTTACGGTGCCGATAAAATATCACCTATTCTACACCGTAAAACAACAAACAATCTATGTTTCCCCCTTGAATCCAAGGAAAAAATGCGTTATACTGTCATAAACTGGCTTCATTTTCAGAAGCCACTAAAAAGGAGAAAAAATCATGCAGCTGACAACAGTAAAAGAGCTCTTTGCACAGAGCGAAAAATATCTGAACACAGAAGTTGAAGTTGGTGGTTGGATCCGCAGCATCCGTGATTCCAAAGCATTCGGATTTATCGTTTTAAATGATGGTACATGTTTTGACACTCTGCAGATCGTTTACCACGATACTATGGACAACTTTGCAGAGGTTTCCAAATTAAATGTAGGCGCAGCAGTTATCGTTAAAGGTATGTTAGTACCGACACCGCAGGCTAAGCAGCCGTTCGAGATCCAGGCAACAGAAGTTGTTGTTGAGGGTCCGTCCAGCAGCGACTATCCGCTTCAGAAAAAGCGCCATACTTTCGAGTATTTAAGAACTATCTCTCACTTACGTCCGAGAACAAACACATTCCAGGCCGTATTCCGTGTTCGTTCCATGGCAGCATATGCGATCCACAAGTTCTTCCAGGAGCAGGGATTCGTATATGTAAACACTCCGCTTATCACAGGCAGTGACTGTGAAGGTGCTGGTGAGATGTTCCAGGTTACAACTATGGACCTGACAAACATTCCGATGACAGAAGACGGTAAAGTGGACTTCACACAGGACTTCTTCGGAAAACCAACAAACCTGACAGTATCCGGTCAGTTAAACGGCGAGACATATGCTATGGCATTCCGCAACATCTACACATTCGGTCCGACATTCCGTGCTGAGAACTCCAACACAACACGTCATGCGGCTGAGTTCTGGATGATCGAGCCGGAGATGGCATTCGCTGACTTAAACGACAACATGAGAATCGCTGAAGCGATGTTAAAATACGTGATCCGTTACGTTCTTGAGAACGCACCGGCAGAGATGAACTTCTTCAACCAGTTCGTTGATAAGGGTCTCTTAGACCGTCTCAACCACGTATTAAATTCCGAATTCGGTCACGTTACTTACACAGATGCGATCAAGCTTCTGGAAGAGCACAACGACGAGTTCGATTACAAAGTATTCTGGGGCTGCGACCTTCAGACAGAGCATGAGCGCTATCTGACAGAGCAGATCTTCAAACGTCCGGTATTCGTAACAGACTATCCGAAGGAGATCAAAGCTTTCTACATGAAGCTCAACGAGGATGGAAAGACTGTTGCTGCTATGGACTGTCTCGTTCCGGGCATCGGCGAGATCATCGGCGGCAGCCAGCGTGAAGACGATTACGAGAAACTTCTTGGTAAGATCAAAGAGATGGGGCTTAACGAGGAAGATTACGGATTCTACCTTGACCTCAGAAAGTACGGTTCCGCACGTCACTCCGGTTTCGGCCTTGGTTTCGAGCGTTGCGTAATGTACCTCACAGGTATGGGCAACATCCGTGACGTAATCCCGTTCCCGAGAACAGTAAACAACTGCGAATTATAAACCTTAAACCGCAGACATCGGTTTCTATAAGGAGCGCCAAGATGCGGCGCTCCTTTTTTTACATTATCGGAGGAACTCCCATGAAATTTATCCACACAGCCGATATCCACTGGGGCATGGTGCCTGACAGCGACCGGCCCTGGGGAAAGAAACGAGAACAGGCCATCCGCCTCACACTTCAATCTATCGTTGAAGAAGCACGTGAAAATCATGTTGACCTGCTCTTGATCAGCGGCGACTTATTCCACCGTCAGCCGCTCGCCAGAGACTTAAAGGAAGTGAACTATCTATTCGCAACGATCCCGGGCACCCGCGTTGTTATTATCGCAGGAAACCATGACCGTGTGCGCAGAAGTTCTGCCCTCTTAAGCTTCAAATGGAGCCCAAACGTTACATACTTTATGGACGAGGACCTGTCCTCTGTCTATTTTGAAGATTTAAATACGGAAGTATTTGGCTTCAGCTACCACACTCCGGAAATCCTGGAGGATCGTACCGCACAATTCATGATCCCGAACAACCGTCGCAACAAGATCCTCATGCTTCACGGTGGAGATGCAAAACATCTCCCATTCGATAAGAATGCTGTAGCTGCAATGCCATTTTCTTATATTGCCCTTGGCCACATTCACAAACCGGGCGTTCTTATTGAGAACAAAATGGCATATCCGGGTTCTCCGGAACCGCTGGATCTGACTGAGACCGGACCGCACGGTTTCTATCTGGGTGAACTGGACGAGATCAGCGGTCGCGTGACTTCTCTTGAATTCCGTCCAATTTCCCAGGCGCAGTACATTCCGCTGGTTGTCAGTGTGACACCTGCAACAACCAACCTGGAACTTTCCCAACTCATTGCAGATGAGATCCGCAAACGCGGTGCAGCAAACATTTACCGCTTCCGCATCAAGGGTATGCGCGATCCGGATGTAGAATTTGACCTCGACTTCCTGGCAGGTCAGTGGAACATCGTTGAGATTCTGGATGAATCCGAGCCACAGTATGATTATCATGCACTCTTTGCCGAGCACCCGAGCGATATGATCGGTTTCTACATTCGCGCTCTGCACAAAGAGGATATGAGTCCGGTGGAGAAAAAGGCTCTGCACTACGGAATCCATGCCCTTCTTATGACAAAAGACGAAAGGAGTTAAGTTATGAAATTACTGGAACTTCATATTGATGGATTCGGTAAATTCCATAACCGCACCATCGCCTTCGAAGACGGCATCAACATTATTTACGGTAAAAATGAAGCCGGAAAATCCACGCTTCATACCTTCATCCGCGGCATGCTTTTCGGTATCGAACGTGGAAGAGGCCGTGCTGCAAAAAACGACATCTACAGCAAATTTGAGCCATGGGAGAACAGCGGCACATATGAGGGCTGGCTTCGTCTGGAAAAAGACGGAACGGTTTACCGCATTGAGCGTCGCTTCCGCAAAGACAACAAATCTCTGAAAGTGATCAATGAGACCCGCGGCCGTGAGGAAGATCCGACTCCGGCATTCATGGATGAACTGCTCAACGGTCTCAACGAAACAACTTACAACAATACGATCAGTATCGGACAGTTAAAGAGCGCAACCGAAGACGGTATGGTAAGTGAGCTGAGAAACTACATTGCCAACATGAACACTACCGGCAATATTTCTCTGAACATCAGCAAAGCTTCTACATTCCTTCGTTTGCAGAAACGTGCATTAGAGGCAAATCTGATCCCGGATGCATCCCGTGAATATACGGCGCTTCTGGCTGAGATTCGCAATGTAGAAGCGGAAATCTCCGCTCCGGAGTTTGAAAATCAGCTGGCTTCCTACCAGAACATGCGCAATCAGGTTAAGAATATTATTGATAGTACACAGTCTGAGCGGACCGTTCTGGAAGAACAGATCCAGGAAGCCAAACGGAACCTGACAGAATATCAGTTTGTTGATCAGGCCTCCGTTGATGCTTACTCCAAAACTGCTGAAACATATTACAACAACTATCGCGATTTCAGTGCGAAAAGCCAGAAAAAATCCCGCAAGGTATTTGGCGTCCTTGCATTGCTTTTAGCTCTTGCCTGCATTGGAGGCGCTGTTTATCTTCGTATGAATTATCCATCAGACTACCTCACAGTCGTTGGATGCCTTGGTGGAGCGTCTCTTGCATTCCTTTTGATCCAGGCAATGATCCGCAAGGGTATTAAACGTGATACAAAATCCGCAGAAACAAACAGAGCTTCCTTATTGGAAATGCTAAAGAAACATACTTCTGAGACTACCGTTTCTGACGAAGCAATGACTGCCTTCAGAAAACGTATGGCTGAGTTTAGCGACCTTTGTACGCTGGTTCAGCAGTCCGAGTCCACTTCCAAGAAATTGATGGAGGATATCAACTCTCTTCGTGAAAAACAGAATAGTTGCAGTGAAATGATCGAAAAACAGCAGCGTACTCAGTGGGAACTGGAAAAGAAACTGGAACATCTGAATAACTGCAAGACACAGGTTACCAACCTGAAACGTGTTCTGACTGAAAATGACCGCATCCGTGAAGAGATCACTGCCATCGAACTGGCCCAGGAAACTCTGACAGAGCTGTCCTCTTCTATCCGTGACTCCTTCGGTCTTTACCTCAACAAAGAGGCTTCCGACCTAGTCGGTGGAATTACCGGCGGTATCTACGATAGTTTAAGTATTGATGAAAACCTCAATGTTTTCTTAAATACAAAACGAAAACTCGTTCCGATCGAACAGGTCAGCAGCGGTACCATGGACCAGGTTTATCTGGCACTTCGTATGGCAGCAGCCAAGCTCCTTCAGGGCGACGGCGAACCATTCCCGCTGATTTTCGATGACAGCTTCACACAGTACGATGAAGAGCGTCTCCGCACAGCACTGAAATGGATGGCAAAAGCTTACGGCGGTCAGATGTTGATCTTTACCTGCCACAAACGCGAAGGACAGATTTTAGAAACACATCAGATTGATTATCACTACGTTGAGATCTAACTGATCCACTCCACTTAACAATGGAAAATGAGAGGAAGAATACCATGTTAAAAGATTATATGCACAAATTTGTCACTCCGGAAGTTGCTGCAAAGGCAGTACAGTCCGGCGACTGGGTTGACTATGGTTTTGGCGGCGGCTATCCGGAACTGATGGATAAGGCGCTTGCAGCAAGAAAAGACGAGCTGAAAGATGTGAAAGTTCGCGGCGGTCTCGTAATCCGTCCGCGCATCGAAGTGATCGAATGCGATCCGGAACAGACTACATTCCAGTATTACAGCTGGCACATTGGCGATTACGAGCGTAAAATGCAGGCTCAGGGCCGTGTACAGTTCATGCCGATGATCCTCAGACAGCTCCCGTTCCTTTACCGTGACCATATCCGTGTGGACGTTGCATTCGTACCGGTTTCCGCACCGGATGCAGACGGTTACTGCGGTCTTGGTATCTCCAACTACGCATGGAGAACTATTTTTGAAAATGCAAGAACTGTTATTTTCGAGATCAATGAACGCTATCCGAAGCTTCATGGTGTAAACGGTTCCCATCGTGTTCACCTTTCTGAGGCAGACTATATTGTAGAAGGCGAGCATGAGTCGCTTCCGCTCCGTACATACAAAGATCCGTCCGATATTGATATCGCGATCGCAAAGAACGTGGTTGCTGAGATCCCGGATGGAGCTGTATTATCCCTCGGTGTCGGCGGTGTTCCGTTCACAGTTGCAAAAATGCTGGCAGAATCCGACCTGAAAGATCTTGGATGTCACACAGGCACCATTAGTGACGCATTCCTTCACTTACACAAGGCAGGCAAACTGACAAACGCACGCAAAGAAGTATGCAAAGGCTACTCCACATGGAACCTGGCAATGGGTTCCCAGGAATTATATGACTGGATTGAAAATGAACCGGAACTCTTCTACCCGGGCGATGTAGACTTCGTTCATTCTCCGGAGCGTATGGGCCAGATGTCCAACTTCGTTGGTATCATGGGCGGCGTACAGCTTGACCTCATGGGTCAGGAAAATGCCGAGTCCGGCGGAAAACGTCAGCTCTCCGGTACAGGCGGACAGCTTGATTTCCTTGAGGGCGCATTCCGTTCCAAGGGTGGAAAAGGCTTTATCTGCATGAACGCTGCAAGAACAGCCAAAGACGGTTCCCTGGTTTCCAATATCGTTCCTTTCATTCCGGGCGGCAGCGTTGTATCCAGCCCGAGAAGCATGAACCATTATGTAGCAACTGAGTATGGCGTAGCAAAATTATCCGGCCTTTCCCTTCGTGAACGTGCAGAAGCAATGATCTCCGTTGCTCATCCGGCATTCCGCGAGGAACTGGCGCAGTATGCACGCGACACATTCAAATAAGGAGAATGCTATGAAATATGCAAAAATTGATCTTCATCTTCACTTAGATGGATCCTTATACCTGCCGTGGGCATGGGAAACAGCCAAAAAGCGTGGTGTTGTTGCACCTGACTATACCTTCGACGAGTATTATCATTTTATGCACCGCACAGAATTCAAATCCCGCGAAGAACGTATGACTCGTTTCGACTTCCCGATCGCGGTTCTGCAGACAAAGGAAGATCTGGCAGCCGGCATTTATCATCTGATCGAAACACTGGCTGAGAAAGATATGTACTATGCAGAGATCCGTTTCGCACCGCAGCAGCATATGCTTCAGGGATTAACTCAGACAGAAGTAGTTGAAGCCGTTCTCGAAGGACGAGCACAGGCAAAGAAAGATTTCCCGGGCGTTGAAACAGGCATCATCAACTGTATGATGCACAAGGGCGCAGACGCACATACAAACTGGGAAGCAAACCTGGAGACTATCCGTGTAACAAAAGAATTCCTTGGAAAAGGTGTGGTTGCTCTGGATCTGGCAGGTTTCGAGAACAATGGTGATTTTAGTTTATATGGTCCGTTGTTTGAGATCGCCAAAGAGCAGGGCCTTCCGTACACCATCCATGCAGGTGAAATGGGCGACGGTTCCCATATCCCGCTTGCAATTTCCTGGGGTGCCAGCCGTATCGGCCACGGAATCGACAGTGTCCGCAATCCGGAATGGTTAAAAGAAGTGGTTGAGAAACAGATTCCGCTTGAGGTATGTGTAACAGGAAATACGATCGCTATGTACAATCGTAAATATTGCGATCACCCGGTTCGTAAACTCATCGAAGCAGGTGTAAAAGTTACACTCAACACAGACAATATGACATTCTCCGAAACAGACCTGATCAATGAATATTCCCAGATGCGTGCCCTCGGTGTATCCATGGAAACACTGAAACGCTGCGCACAGAATTCCATCGATGCAGCATTCTGCGACGAAGAAACAAAAGACAGGCTTCGTAAGAAGATGGGATTTATTTAACTTAGCATAAATAACAAATAAGTATCCTAATAGAAAATCCCGTACTATCATTTAAGATGTGATATGTACGGGATTTTATTTTATACTTTTTATTATTTACTAAAACTGGGGCGCAAAATAACCGGTCAAAATATTGATTTTGGACCGATAACAACAAAAATCTATTAGCTGTCCCAAAAATTCTTTGTGCAGGACTGCTCACTTGGATGGGACAAGAAAAAATTATAAACAATATCCAATCAAATATCCCTATGCAAAAGCTTCAATGTGATAGAAAAGAATAAACCATATAAATAAATCACATAAATGATGGAAGTAGATGTGTTGCCGGTACTGATTTTTGTGATTCCCCCCTCAGCAATCCTCATAACTGTCCAAAATTTTTCCGATAGTTCACCCTGAGCATTGGATTTCCAAGCATACAATGACTTTTCATATCCACACTTTACTAAGCAAACACCCCATCCACCTTCAAACTCTCATAATCCAGTCCAAGTGCCTCGATCACTTCTTTTGTATGGTACCCCAGCGGATAACCACCCATATTATAAGTCACCGGACTTTCGGAAAGTTTGAATGGGGAACCAAGCTGGCGGACTTTCTTTCCGTCTGTACACGGGACTTCTACCTCGACAACCAGCTCTCGTTCTTTGATCTGTTCATCTTCGTCCAAAGCTTCCTTTAAAGAAAGTACCGGCTCTACACAACAATCCAATGGTTTGAAAATTTCCACCCACTCATCTCTTGTCTTACTCTTAAGGATTGTCTGAATGTGTGCCTTTACCTCCTCAAACACTTCTGCATCTGGTTCTGCACTTCCTTCGATCAAATCCGGGCATCCGATCCCATTGCAGAATGCTGCCCAGAATTTCGGTTCCAAAGAGCCAACACTCAGATATTCTCCGTCAGCGGTTTCATAATATCCATACAAAGAGCCTCCATTGAGACGTCTGGACTCACGTCCGCTCTCTTCTCCAGTCGCCAGATAACGAGTTCCATCCATTCCTGTCAGTGGGATGAGACCATCCATCATGGATACGTCGATATACTGTCCTTTTCCCGTCATATTTCTAAAGTTAACTGCAGCCAGAATACTGATCACCACATTGGAGGATCCGGAACAAATATCAGCCACCTGAATGTTCATTGGTGCCGGTCCTGCATTTTTGTAGCCTGCCATTGCAAGATTACCGCTGCGTGCCATGTAGTTGCAGTCATGACCTGCCGCCTTCGCCATCGGTCCTGTCTGTCCGTACCCGGTCAGAGAACAATAGATCAATGCAGGATTCTCCTTTTTCAGTTCTTCATATCCAAGACCAAGACGCTGCATGATACCCGGGCGGAACTGTTCCACAACAATATCATATTCTTTTACCAGCTTCTTTACGATCTGAATCGCATCCGGATGTTTCAGATTCAGAAACAGATTTTTCTTACCTCTTCCTAACCAAACTTCATTAGCTGCCAGATCCGTTCCTTCAATAAACGGTGCATATTCCAATACGATATCCGGCTTACTCGGAGAGCTGATCTTCAGCACCTCTGCTCCCAGATCCGCCAGCATAAGTGTTGCATACGGCCCCGGCAATAATGTAGTAAAATCAAGAACTTTTAAATTCGATAATGCTTTCATGTTCTTCTCTCCTTACTCCAGTACATAGCTGATCTTCGACATATTTAAACTCTGACCTGTAACCTTCAATGCCATTGTCTCAGGCAAAGTCTTTTCACTATAATAATGATAGATCCAGAACTGATGAGTTCCCTTTCCCATAGCACCGCCTTCGTAAGTTCCTTCGCCGGAAATCACGTCTCCGCTACGGCTAAGTTTTACTGTAAGTGCAACACCACTGCTCGGCACCTTGTTGGTACTGTATACAGATCCAGGCTCTTTTCGGCCTTTTGCCTTATCTTCTGCAGTAAACTCATAGATGGTACCATCTGCATATTCCAAATATGTATCCGCATCAAGCAACGGCATATGAAGTGTCTCTCCATCAAACACCAGATCAAAACCTAATTCTGATCCCTCCAGTGTTCCCGATTCATGTGCTACTTTACACTGATATGTGATTGTAAAATCTCCGTCCAAAGCAATCTCCGGAAGATACGTTTCGTGTAATTCTGCAAACGCTGCATCCGAAACTGTCTGGCCTTTTGAACCGCCGGAACAGCCTGAAAGAGCCATCATAGCTGCGAATAATAAACCTTTATATAAATTTTTTCTCATGCACTTCCTCCATGATCCAAATAAACATGTATTACATTCAGTATACCATATCATCTGAGCGGGCTGCAACGCAGCAATTTTCTTTCCTGGAAATAAAAAAAGGCCTCGACTTTTCAGTCAAGGCCATTATTTATCTCTGCAATTTCCTTTCGTCTTCCGCCGGCTTCAATCTCTGCAGCTGCTTCTTTCCGGCTCACCCTTGTCTTCCACTTTCGTTTCCGACTTTCTCTGGGCCG
>JAFYOD010000302.1 GCA_017556515.1 Lachnospiraceae bacterium | reverse complement strand
TTAAGCCTTTCCAAGGAAGAGGTAGAGGCAAATCTTGCAGCAGGTATGCCGTTCGTTATCCGTCAGAACAACCCGAAAGAGGGTACAACTACATTCCACGATGATATCTATGGTGACATTTCCGTAGATAACTCTGAGCTGGATGATATGGTTCTCATCAAATCCGACGGATTCCCGACATATAACTTCGCAAACGTAGTAGATGACCATCTTATGGGTATCACTCACGTAGTAAGAGGTAATGAGTACCTTTCTTCCTCTCCGAAGTACAACCGTCTCTATGAGGCATTTGGCTGGGAAGTTCCGGTTTACGTTCACTGCCCAACTATCACAAACGAAGAGCATAAGAAATTATCCAAGAGAAGCGGTCACTCCTCTTTCGAAGACCTTCTTGAGCAGGGCTTCATCACAGAGGCGATCGTAAACTTCGTAGCATTACTTGGCTGGTCTCCGGCAGGCAACGAAGAGTTCTTCACACTGGAAGAATTAATTAAAGAATTCAACTACCACAATATGAGCAAATCTCCGGCTGTATTTGATATGACAAAATTACGCTGGATGAACAGCGAATACTTAAAGAAGATGGATTTCGACGCATTCTTCGAGATCGCTGAGCCGTACCTCAAAGCAGCTCTTACAAAAGAGTTTGATCTGAAGAAGATCGCTGCTATGGTGAAGACAAGAATCGAAGTTCTTCCGGATATTGCAGGTCAGGTTGATTTCTTCGAGACACTTCCGGAATATGATCCGGAGATGTACACTCACAAGAAGATGAAAACAAACAAAGAGAACTCTCTTGAGACATTAAAGGCAGTTCTTCCGATCTTAGAGGCACACGAGGAATACTCCAACGACGCTCTTTACGAGGCACTTTCCAAATATGTGGCTGATGCAGGCGTGAAGACAGGTTTCGTTATGTGGCCGATCCGTACAGCAGTTTCCGGTAAGCAGATGACACCGGCAGGTGCAACTGAGATCATGGAGATCATCGGTAAGGAAGAGTCCATCGAGAGAATTAAGAAGGGTATTGCTCTTCTTGAGGCATCTATCTAATTCAATATGAGTTTTAAATGCTGCGGCGTGTATCATTGCATGCCGCAACATTTCTTTTTATACGATATGAGATTTAATGAAGCACAAAGTACAGCGCTTTCCCATAAAAACGGGCCCATGATGGTTTTAGCCGGACCGGGATCGGGAAAGACGACTGTGATCACACACCGGATCAAACGATTGTTGGAAGAGGGCGTGGATCCTTCCGGCATTCTTGTTATTACCTTTACCAAGGCAGCAGCCACAGAGATGAAGGAACGATTTTATCGTTTGGCAGATGACAATAGAAATTCCGGAAAAGTCAGTTTTGGCACGTTTCATTCTATTTTCTACCAGATTTTGAAGCTTGCTTATCGCTTTCCGGTCGGAAATGTACTAGGCGAAGAGGATAAGAGAGGCTTCTTTAAAGAGTTTTTGGCGAAGTCCGAACTGGAAGTAGAAGACGAGAGTGAATTTATATCTTCCGTCATTAATGAGATCAGCTATGTAAAAGGCAGCAGGATCGATTTGGATTACTATTATTCTCAGAACTGTCCGGAGGAATGGTTTAAGATCTTGTATGCAGGATACGATGATATGCTTCGTCAGACGGGTAAGATCGATTTTGATGATATGCTGATCATGTGTTACGAGCTTTTTACACAGAGACCGGATATCCTGGCAGCTTGGCAGAGAAAGTTTCAATATATTCTGGTGGATGAGTTTCAGGATATCAATCGGATCCAGTATGAGATCGTGCGTATGCTGGCACTTCCGGAAAATAACCTGTTCATTGTCGGAGACGATGATCAGTCCATTTATCGATTCCGTGGAGCAAAACCGGAGATCATGTTAGGCTTTATGAAAGATTATCCGGATGCAAAGCAAGTATTGCTGGCAGAAAATTATCGTTCCACAAAGGATATCGTGCAGACCTCATTAAAGTTGATCGGATGCAATAAGGTGCGATATGAGAAGGCGCTTGTTCCCGTGCATGGAGCCGGTCGGCCGGTGGAAACTATGGTTTATGAGAACCCGCTCCGTGAGATGGAAGATGTGGCCAGAAAGATGAGGCTCTACGAACAGGCAGGGTATCACTATAAAGATATGGCAGTATTGTTCCGTGCCAGCAACGGGTCCGGACTTTTGGCAGAAAAACTGATGGAATACAATATTCCCTTTGTCATGCGTGACGCGGTTCCTAACCTTTACAGCCACTGGATTGCCCGAGATTTTATGGCTTATCTGTCTTTGGGAGCAGGAAGTCGGAAACGAAGCGACTTTTTCAGGATCATGAACCGCCCGAACCGTTACTTTAGCCGAGAAGCCTTTGATACGATAGAGGTCTCGCTGGATGCAGTCAAATCCTTCTATCAGGATAAGGACTGGATGGAGGCCAGAGTCTTTGATCTGGAAAGTGATCTGATCACGATCGGCAGGCTGAAGCCGGCAGCGGCCATCAACTATATTCGAAAAGCGGTCGGATACGACCAGTATCTGAAGGAATATGCAGAATTCCG
>JAFYOD010000301.1 GCA_017556515.1 Lachnospiraceae bacterium | reverse complement strand
CCTGCTTCTGTGAATGCGGAGAAGTCTTCGCCTGGCATTACCGGTTTGATTTCCAGAACTGCATCGTTGCCGAAGTAGTTGCGGATTACGTCTCTGGCATCGTCTGTCAGTGCCACATCGTTGATGACGGAGTCGTAGCCTTTGGTGTAAGTAACTTCACAACTTCCGCCCATGCTGGCTGCGATTCCGTTGGAGATTTCAGCGATCATTTCCGGCATTTTATTGCGTAATTCTTTTGTGAAAGTACGCACAGAACCGCGGAGAACCACTTCACTCGGAATGATGTTGTAAGCTTCACCGCCGGAGATCTGGCAAACGGAGAGAACTGCAGTTTCATAAGCACTGATGCGTCTTGCAGTGATATTTTGAAGACCCAGCACGATCTGAGCTGCCATTACGATCGGATCCACGCACTGTTCCGGAAGGGAAGAGTGACCGCCTTTTCCAATCACTTTGATGTCAAAGCTGTCTGTGGCAGAAGTGAGCGCCCCGTTGACTACGCCAAAGCTTCCTGTCGGATAGTTAGAGGAGAGATGAAGTCCATAGATCTCATCAATTCCTTCCATGACTCCGGCTGCAACCATTTCCGCAGCGCCTCCCGGCGGAAGTTCTTCTGCGTGCTGGAAAATGCATACAACGGTTCCGCACAAATCATTTGCGCGCTCGGAAACCATTTTTGCAAGACCTAAAAGGATGGCAGTATGTCCGTCATGTCCGCAGGAGTGCATAGCGCCTTCGTTGACGGATGCGAACGGAAGATCATTGACTTCTGTCATCGGAAGGGCGTCAATGTCTGCACGGAAAGCAATGGTCGGGCCCGGTTTTGCACCATGGATCTTACCGATCACTCCGGTTTTTGTAGGACGGGAGATTTCTACATTTCCAAAGGATTTTAACTGTTCTTCGATATAGTTGGATGTCTCAAATTCCTGAAAGGACAGTTCTGCATGTTTGTGGAAATGTCTGCGCCATTCGATGACCTGCGGATGCATATCTTTCGTTGCCTGTAATAAATGTATCATGATAATTCCTCCAATTGATTATTCTTGTATAAAGTTTAGTGCCTGATGAGAAAAATAGTCGACGACTGCCTGTACCGGAGCAGAAAGCCATTTATCTTTTCTGTAAATGAGCTGGCCCCAAAGATCGCAGGAGAAGCCTTCCAGTTCTAAACGGGCAATTTTTCCTTCCTGAAACAGTGGGTTTGAAACATAGTCCGGTAAAAAGGAGAGACCGGCATTTTCTGCCACCAGCTGACAGATCAAGTCTGCGTTTCCCATTTCCAGGATCGGATGGATTTCTTTGGAATGAAGTGCCAGAAATTCATCGAAGAGACGTCGGTAGCTCATACCTTTTTCCGTCATTAAAAATGGCTGGTCTAAAAGTTCCTGAACGGAAATGACTTTTTTTGAAGCCAGAGGATGATCCACAGAACATACCACATGGGAGCCGACTTTTTCTTCGGCCGATATAATATAAGAAGCATTGTACACGTGAGCATCTAGGGTGCATACCACGTCTGCATCATTGTGATCCAAAAGTCGGAACAGGTCTCCGGTTCCGGCTGTAGTCACTAATAAGGAAATGTGTGGGTATTGGGCTCGAAAATTTGAAAACTGTTTTACGATCAACGGACTGCAAAGGGAATCTGCCATGGCAAGACGTACGGTTCCTTTGATCTCATTTTCGGATTCGGAAGCCTGAAGCATCTCCTGAGACAAATGACAGATCTGCTGGGCATAGGAGAGAGCTTTTTGTCCATCGATGGTCAGGCTGACATTGTGACCGATGCGTTCAAAGAGCTGCACACCCAGTTCCTGTTCCAGTTTTTTGATCTGGAAGGAGATGGTCGGCTGCGAATAGCCCAGTGTTTCACCGGCTTCGGTAAAGCTTCCCGTCTCAGCAACTTGAACGAAGGTCTGTAAATTTCGTAAGTACATGGAATCCTCCATTTAAATTATTGATGGATAATATAAAAAGCATAAATTAGACAAATGTATAGTTTTATTATATACTTTAAAGCAGTAAAGTCAAGGAGAAACAATTTATGTCAGAATCATTTACAAATTTTATATCTTTTGTATACGGACTTTTTTGGGGGGACCTGTTTTCTATCCCTCTTCCAAATGGTGGCACGGTAGGATTTTCCTTTATGGTACTGTTGTTGATCCCGATCGGAATCTATTTTACGATTCGTACCGGATTTCTTCCGATTCGTATGTTCCCGGAAATGCTCCGAATTGCGTTAGAGAAGGAGAAGGACAAAAAAGACAGCAATTCAGTATCCGGTATGCAGACACTTATCGTATCAACAGCAACCCGTGTCGGCACAGGAAATCTGGTCGGCGTTGTGGCAGCAGTATCTGCAGGCGGTGCAGGTGCGGTATTCTGGATGTGGATAAGTGCATTGATCGGTTCTTCTACTGCATTTATCGAGGCAACACTGGCACAGCTACATAAAGAGAAGGATACGATCTACGGAGGCTTCCGTGGCGGTCCGGCTCATTATATCCGCGATTTCATGAAAGAAAAAACAGGCAGAAAGACAAGTATGATCGCGATCTTATTTGCACTGTCCGGACTTCTTTGCTGGTGTGCGGTCAGCCAGATTGTCAGCAACTCCGTATCTGAGGCATTTTATAATGCATTCCATATTCCGCCGATGGTATCGACTGTGATCTTAGTTGCAATTGCAGCAGTGATCGTACTGAGAAAACATGCGACTGTGAAAGTTCTGGACGTTCTGGTTCCGGTAATGGCAGCATTCTATTTCGTCATGACAGTTGTGGTGATCGGAATGAACGTTGAGCTTCTTCCGAGCGTATTTAAGAGAATTATCGATGAGGCATTTGGTATCCGTCAGGTGACAGCCGGCGGTTTCGGTGCGGTTCTGATGAATGGTGTAAAACGTGGTCTGTTCTCCAATGAGGCTGGTTCCGGTTCTGCTCCGTGTGCAGCGGCAGCGGCAGACGTTTCCCATCCGGCAAAATCCGGTCTGTTCCAGGCACTGGGTGTTTTGATCGATACTATCGTGATCTGTACTTGTACAGCAATGCTGATGCTCTTGGCTCCGGAAGAGTTACTGAGCGGACTCAGCGGAATGGCTCTTCTCCAGACAGCAATGAGCCATCACTTCGGACAGGCTGGCGTGATCTTCATTGCGATTGCTCTGTGGCTGTTCAGCTTTTCCACATTCCTTGGAATCCTGTACTATGCGAGACCGAACGTGGCGTTTGTTTTCGGAGACGATATGAAATGGCAGACTGCATACAAGATCATTGCCCTGGTGATGTTATTTATCGGAGGCCTTGCAAAATACACACTTGTATGGGACCTTGGAGACATTGGTGTCGGACTGATGACTATCTTTAATATCATCATCATTCTTCCAATGGGCGGAGAGGCATTAAACTGTTTAAAAGAATATTTAGAAATGAAGAAATAAAAAGAAGGGTGTTCGATGGATCTTGGGATCTGCCGGACACCCTTTTCGCTTGCGGTTAAGCAAATAACTCCTGATAGAGTCTCTTTGCGTAGTTGTCAGTCATACCACTGATAAAGTCAGTGATCATTAAAATGCGCAGGTACAGTTTGTCAGCTTCGGATTTTCCTTCGGACTCTGTGCGGTACATGGATTTGTAGAAATCGGAAACTGTATCGATGATACGACATTCGATAAATGTCATGTTTTCATTCGTATCGAATTTGATTGCAGCCGGCATAAACTGGGTAAGCAGAGAATCGATGACTCTGCGACCGTAGAGCTCAGTCTTGATTTTTAAGGAGCTGGTGTAGATCCATTTTTCACTGAGGACTGCGATAGCGTTGATGATGTGTCCGGAGCAGGTTTTTTTAAACAAGTCTCCATGGAAACAGCCCTCCATGATTGGCTGGTAATTACGGACAAAGGAATCACTGGCATCTCGGATCATTATTTCCTGTAAATATTGGTTCCAGCGCTGAACAGCAGCCAGTTCCGGTTTTCTCGTCTTTTTGTCAATCTCATTTTGATAAAGATCACGCAGTTTTTGTATACAGGATGCAACCTGAAGACGCATATCTGCCGGTTCGGAATCCATGCCGGCCAAATACTGATCAAGACAATCAAACATCTGGGAAATTCCCGTTACTTTCTTTACAAGGGAATCTTCCACGTCGGAAGTACGGTAGGCAATGTCGTCCGCAGCTTCCAGGAAGAAGGAGAGCGGATGTCTGGTCCCGTTCATGCCTGTATTTACGTTAAGCTGATCAAATAATTCGCGTTCCGAATAGTTGTAGCCGATCTTTTTATAAAGAAGCGGTGTACCTGTCGCTTTCTCTTTTGCCAGCTGTTCGGAAGAAATCGGATATTTCATGATCGCACCGAGGACCGGATAAGACAGGTTGAAACCGTCCATGGTTCCGAGATACGGTGTCTTGGAAAGCAGGCGAATAGACTGGGCATTGCCTTCAAAGTTATAAAGATCCTGGAATTGCCAGTCGGACAGGATTTCCGTAAGGGCACGATCTCCAAGTTTCAGTTCACCAAGATGTTTCTGAAACCACTCGCGGATTGCATATTCTCCAAAATGACCGAATGGCGGATTTCCGATGTCATGGATCAAACCGGCGCAGAGGAGAATATCGGAAAATTCTTTCGCGAGGTGTTCTTCGAACCACGGATCCACGTT
>JAFYOD010000300.1 GCA_017556515.1 Lachnospiraceae bacterium | reverse complement strand
GTGATCTTTCCTGTAAATTCATCAGCAGAAGATTTTACCGGTTTTCCATTCACAGCATTACGAAGGGCACGTTCTTCCTTTTCAAAAGCTTCTCTGTATGCTGCACTTTCTGCAACTTCTTCTGCATCTGACGCAGACATTTTCGCAAGTACACCATCTTTTGCAAGATCCGTAGAATTCAGGTTGACACCTTGAACTCTCTGTTCCTCGCGAAGCTGACGTTTTTCCTCTTTTCGGATCTCACGGTTTTCTTTGTGTCTGTCGTAATCTTCTTTGGCGTGCTGATATACCTTGTCGCTGCCTTTCTTCACTGCAGATACAAATGATTTTTCTGTGATACATACAAGAGAAATGATCATACAGAGAAGAAGCACTAAATATGTACCGATCGTACCGATCGCAGTATGAAGCACATACACGATCGCTCCGCCGATCAGACCGCCGCCGACGCCGCTCTCTCCGGCCAGTTCATAGATTTCCATCAATGTCTGTCCTTCTTTATATCCGCCGCCAAATAACATCTGAGCCAGTCCGCAGAGAACCAGCAGTAAAACTTCTACTGCCAGCATCTTATATACTGCACGGATATTTCCCTTATTGGATGCATAAAAGATCACACCAGCAAATAACAGTACCGGTGCCAAATATCCGATCGATCCGAACACACCAAGCATTACACTGCTGAAGAAATTTCCGATCATTCCACATATATGAAAATTGCTTAAGAATAAGAATACACAAATCGCAAAGGTTCCAAGTACCGCGATCTCAGACTGTAAAAAGCTGGTATCCGGCTCTACTTTTCTCGTATTTTTCTTTTTTCCACCCTTTGCAGATGTATTCGTTTTTGTTGTATTTGTTTTCGTTGTCTTTTTTGTTCCACTTCCTGCCAAAACGAAAGCCCCCTTTTATCATTCAAGGCAAATGACCTCAGACTATAGTATACAAAATAAAAATAGAAATTGCAACTCTAAGAATATTCCCACAATTCTTAGTTATCTTCTTCGATCATCTCATATAGTTTTTTCAATGCAGGACTGATACCGCCAATCTCATCGATCAAGCCAACTTCTACTGCTTTCTCCCCCACTAATACGGTGCCGAGATCTTTGGACAGCATTTTTGTACTGTGCATCAGGCATTTCAATTCTTCATAAGAAATCTTACTATGATTGGATACAAATGTTAAAATGCGATCCTGGATCATTTCAAAATAGTCATAGGTTTTTGTTGTACCAATCAGCATTCCGGACATTCGTACCGGATGAACCAGCATGGTTCCTGTCGGTACTATAAATGAATGATCCGTTGCAACAGCCAACGGGACACCAATAGAATGACTGTCTCCGATCACCAATGAGACCGTAGGTTTGCTGATGGAGGCCAACATCTCTGCCAATGCCAGTCCGCAGCTCACATCTCCGCCTACTGTATTGATCAGCACCAGAATCCCTTTTATTTCATCCGAATCTTCTACCTTTGCCAATTCAGGAAGAACATGCTCATATTTTGTAGTCTTTGTACTTCCGGACAGATTTTCATGCCCCTCAATTTCTCCAATGATCGAAAGCAAATGAATTTTGCTTTTTCCAGGACCCTCTAATGTCAACTGACCGTTTTCTTTGATCCGTTCTTCTTCCTGCTTGATCTTTTCATCATCCATTCGATTTGTGCACATAAAAAACTCCCTTTCGACTCTGTTTTTCCCAGTGTGTGTCAAAAAGGAGTTTTCTATTCTTATTATTTATTTACGATTACCGATGATATCTCGGATTTTTAACGGTGTACGGTAGTTCCAAGAGGAGATCTTGATGCCGCTCTTCTTACTTGCTGCATGAACAACCTGTCCGTTACCAATGTACATCGCTACGTGGTTGATCGTTCCGCTGCTGTTTCCATAGAAGATCAGATCACCCGGACGCATATTGGAAGATTTTACAGCTGTTCCCATCTGTGCCTGGGAACCGGAATAATGCGGAAGGGAAATGCCAAATTTCTTGTATACGGAAAGTGTAAATCCGGAACAGTCTGCACCTTTGGTTAAACTTGTTCCGCCCCATACATACGGATTACCAAGGAACTGTAATGCATAGTTTACCATCTTGCTTCTCAGAGATGCATTTTCTTCAGCCGGTGAGAATTTGATCGCTTCATCCAGTGCATAGCGAACATCAACATAATCAGTTGAAACATATGCGTAAGTGGATTCACCTGTTTCATCATTACTCTCGTCAAATTCGATCTTTACCCAGCCATCCAGCTGCTCTACAACCTGATATCGCTCATTGTTGGAAATCTGAGTCCAGATTTTTGATTCTGTGGTTGGCTCCATGCGGGCGTTTAATACGTCTGTGCTTACAATTGCCATCAGTTCTGCATGGTCCATAGCTGCCTGTCTGGCTGCCTCTCCTGTCAAAATATAATCAGCGCTTACATATCCGAGAATTTTTCCGGATCGGATCTTATACCAGCCATCCAGTTCTTCTAAAATCTCACAACCGGCAAAGCTCGGAAGCTTTCCGATGATCTTTTCTTTTGTGCCCGGTTTCTGACGGATGTTCAGATAGTTGGATACATTAGAAACACCCGGATTATCGTAATAACTGAGCACCATGGAACGAAGATCCAGTTTTCTTGCTTCATTTAAAGAAAACTCACGCTCAGCAAATTCTGCAGAAATATATCCGGCTGCGATCTGATACCAGCCTTCTGTTTCACTTAGAATCTCATACTTTTCACCCTGCAGGCATCGATCCACAACATCAGATTCTGTTGTCGGTTCTTTACGAACGTTCAAACTGTCGGCAGTGATCACTGCTCGGTCAAGAACAAGCTCACGAGCTGCTGTCACAGCTTCTTCTCCTGTCAGAACGTAATCCGCGCTGACGTAACCTTCTATACCGCCGGAAGTTACATGATACCATCCATCCAATGTTTCAAGGATCTCACAAGCACTTCCATCCATCAGCTTTCCGACAACCACTTCATCGGATTCCGGAACCTCTCTCATGTTCAGATATCCACTTACCTGAACAATGCCGAGATTCGAATAGGAATCAATAACTGCTTCAATATCTGCCAGTCTCTTTGCCTCTTCTTCATTTACTGCTGCCACAACCGGATCCAGTGCGATAGCCTCCACATCTGCCTCTGCTTCCGATAAGGTCTGTTCTACGATAATCTCTTTCGGTTCTTTGCTGAATCGGTCGATCAGCGCCTTTCCGCCAAAAACAATTCCTGCAAAAACCAGCACACAACCTGCTGCAATTGCCGCGTAAGTTGCATACGGCGGTTTTCTTTTTCTGCTTCGAGCCTTATTGATGGAAGCCATGTAATCAACTCTGTCTTTGTTGTCTGCCATGTATACCTCTCATTCTATTTATTACAATTTCCATTTTTTCATCTTCGGTAAAATTACACGCGTTACAGTTTATCATAAATCTTGTAAAAATGCAAATAATAAACAATGCCTGATGCAAATACATCAGGCATTGCCACATCTTTTCCTTATTTAAGCACTTCTTTGTATACACGAAGCACATTTTTATAGAAAATTTTGTCGATCTCATCTTCCGTGAATTTTTCTTCACGAAGTTTCTGTTCAAGCATTGGCATATCTGCTGCACCGTTCATTTCGAAAGAAATGTTTGTTCCGTCATAATCTGAACCAAGACCGATACAGTCGATACCTCCCACATTGATAATATGACGGATATGACGAACAACATCATCAAGAGAAACATTCTGTCCCGGACTCCACAGCTCGCGATCACGTAAGAATGCCGGACAATAGTTCATACCCATGACGCCACCCTTTTCTGCAAGTCCTCGGATCATCTCATCACTGAGATTTCTTGCATGTCCGCAGATCGCGCGTGCATTAGAATGGCTCGCAACGAATGGTTTTGTTGCATGTTCGATCACATCAAAAATTCCTTTGTCACCCAAGTGAGAAATATCTAAGATCATACCAAGACGTTCCATCTCAGCTAAGAATTCAAATCCTTTCTCAGTCAGACCATGTTCTGTTTCCGGAACAAATTTGCCAGGTGCTGCCAGTCCGCTCGGTGCCAGTGCTCCCGGGATCACACGATTCGGCCATGCAAGTTCATTTGCAAAATTCCAAGTAAAAGTGAACATACGAACACCAAGTTCATAAAAGATACGAAGGTACTCTAATTTGCCTTCACAGATGGCACCTTCTTCCATGGTAAGCATAGCAGACATTTTTCCTGCCTTCATATTATCTTCAATGTCCTGATAGCTTTTTACGATTCCGATCAGGTCCGGATATTTTCTCATCTCAGTCAGGAACAGATCTGCCAGACGGAAACCATATTCCGGCAGCGGCATCACATCTTTTAACTTCTCCATATGACCAAACATCGCAAAGTTCTGAAGCAGATAATTACCCTGTTTCATCTTTTTCAAGTCAATATGAAGATCATTCTCAAAAATACCGGTATCTAAACCCTGTACACGTTTTTCTACCAATCCAAGCAAAGTATCACAATGCATATCCGCAACTCTCATGTTCCGACTCCTATTCCTTCTGTTCCATTAATGATAAGAACAAAACTATACTTATATTTTCCCCTCCACGGTAAACCGCAAAAAAGCGGCAGACCATTGGACTACCGCTTTTATTATACGCTTTCTGTCATTATTTGTCACGTTTTTCCATCAATTTGACATTCAAACACTGACAAAACTTATTCACTTCTTAATGCATCGATCGGACTTAAATTCGCAGCACGGCTGGCCGGCATATAACCGAAGATCAGACCGATTCCAACAGACACGCTGAATGAAACAATGACTGCAGTGACTGTCGGAGGTGATTCAATTCCCATCAACGCACCGATACCGGTACTTGCAAGGCCTCCGAGAACGATTCCGATCAGACCGCCAATGGTACTCGTCACAGCAGCTTCGATCACGAACTGCTGCATGATCACACTCTTTTTCGCACCAAGTGCTTTACGAATACCGATCTCTCTGGTTCGCTCTGTTACTGATACAAGCATAATGTTCATAACACCGACACCTGCTACCAGCAGAGAAATACCCGCGATACCTCCAAGCAGCATGGACATCATCGCTATCATCTCGTTTAAGGAATCCATCAGGCTGCTCATTGCTGTTACGGTATAGAAGCTGTCACTCTTCATCTTGTCTTCGAGGAAGCTTTCTAATGCAGCCGTACATGCATCAGTGTCATTAATATCATAAGAAGTAAATGTGTAATTACTGATCGTCGCATTTCGACTCATTTTCGCAGCTCTGGAGTATGGAATCCAAACGAAGTCATCCGTACATCCATCATCAAAATCTGATGCATCTTCTGTCTGCTGCTCCACTACACCTACTACCGTGAACACATCTCCGTTCAGCTTGATATCTTCTCCGATCGCATTCTGACCTCCTCCATAGAGTTCCGATGCCACATAAGCTCCGATGACGGCAACTTTCTGTCTGGAAGCCATATCTGCATAAACCAGATTACGTCCATATTCTATCTCGAAGTCCTTAATATAGATATACTCTTCTCCATAACCTCCGACGGATGTGGAACTCATGGTATCAGACTCATGTTTGACCGTTGCACTTACTGAAACAGTCGGTGTCATCTGCGCAAACAGATCGGAGTGTTCTTCGTAGAATTCATAGAACTCATCTACAGAGATCGTTCGCGACGGAAGTGCTCGGAAATTGACTGTAATCTGATTGACACCCATACTGGTAAAACTGTTCAATGTATAAGACATATATCCATTTACAATACTTACCAGGATAATTACGGATGCTACACCAATGATAATGCCCAGCATCGTTAAAAACGAACGCAGTTTGTTGCCCCAAATGCTTCGCAGGGCCATTTTAAATGATTGCAGCATAGTCTTTCACATCTCCGTCAAAATTAATCTTTCCATCATGAATCCTTACCACACGTTTTGCTTCCAGGGCAATGGAATTGTCGTGTGTGATAATGATAATTGTATTTCCTTCATCATTTAGTTTCTTAAGGAAATCCAGCACTTCACGTCCGGTTTTGGAGTCCAGTGCTCCAGTCGGCTCATCCGCCAGGATCAGCGAAGGATTTCCGGCAAGAGCTCTGGCAATAGATACACGCTGCTGCTGACCGCCGGACAACTGATTTGGATAGTTTTTCTCTTTTTCTGTCAAACCGACACGCCCAAGAGATTCCATCACACGTTCACGTCTTCTGAGTCTATCCATTCCACTATACAATAGCGGAAGCTCCACATTCTCAAAAATCGTCAATTTAGGAAGCAAATTGTACTGCTGGAATATAAAGCCGATCATCATATTGCGGATTTCTGCCAATTCATTATCGCTCATTTCTCCGACGTCTTCTCCACCAAGCATATAGGTTCCGTCGGTCGGTACATCGAGAGCTCCTATAATATTCATAAGGGTTGATTTACCGCTTCCGGATTTTCCGACGATTGCAACAAATTCTCCCGAATAAATCTTAAGGTTAATACCATCATTGGCACGAACTTCTTCGTCACCCATGGTATAAATTTTATAGATATCCTTCAGTTCGATCAAAGGAGTTTTGATGTTTTCTTCCATTAAGAACTCCTCCTCCCGTTATGGTCTTCCGCCCATACTTCCGCCACGGTTGCCTCCCATGCCGCCGCTTGGCATTCCGCCACCGCTTGGCATTCCGCCGCCACCTGGGAATCCGCCCATCTGCATTCCACCGGAGAATCCGCCCATCTGGAACATTCCCATAGTAGTAGTTCCTGCACTTGGGTCAATATAAACCTCATCGCCTTCAGAAAGTCCGGAGAGGATCTCTACATAATCATCGTTGATGATACCGGTCTCTACACGTACTGCCACAAATCCTTCCGGTACTCCGGCCTGCTGCATACCCGATGCTACGCCTTCCGGCATAGACGGCATTTCGCCTCTTTTTAATCCTTCCGGCATAGATGGCATTTCGCCACCCTTAAATCCTTCCGGTACGGATGGTCTCTCGCCACCTGCACTCTGCCAGGTTGCAGTCGCACTCGCAGAACCTTCTTTTACATAAACACGATTTCCACGCATCAACGCACCAACCGGAATTACCAGAGCATTCTGAGATTCTTCCAGAATGATCTCTGCGTCCACGTTCATACCCGGAAGAAGATCACCTGTTTCTTCCATGGTAATCGTTACCGGATAGTTTGTCACACCCTGAGAATAACTGCTCTGTAAGCTTACATTCGTTACTGTACCGGAGAATACTTCTCCTTCGATCGCATCAGCCGTGATAACAACCTCCTGGCCGGCTTTTACATTTCTAACATCCAGCTCATCTACAGACATCTGTAATGTCATTGCGGACAGATCATAAATGACTGCCAATGCAGAAGAACCGCCAGCACCCTTTGTAATATTGTCTCCGACTTTCACATTTTTTGTGATCACAGTACCAGAGATCGGTGCTGTAATGGTATAGTTATCCAAATTATCCTGTGTGTTTGTCAGCTTGTTCTGCGCATTTTTCAAGCTGTCTTCTGCAGACTGCACACTAGTTTCAAAATTCTTCACGTACTTTTCTACGGATTTTGCTGTTGCTGTAAAAATTGGTGTTCCTTTTGTAACATAGCTACCCTCAGCAATCAACATGCTTCCGACTTCCAGTCCACTGTTTCCGGATAAATCGGCTGCCAGAACCGTTTCAGTTTTTGCAGTAAAGCTTCCTTCATTTCCACATACAAAAGAACCTACAGATGCAGTTGCCTGTGTCAGAGTTGTTAAACCGCCCGGATTGGCCACTTCGATCGTAACTGCTTTTACAAGACGTCCACCGGAAAGAACCTCCACCAGACTACTTACGACTGTAACAGTACCCGGAAGCTGTTCCCCACTGTCTTCCAATGTCACGATTGCTTCGCTTCCTACGGAAATCTGATCCGCTTCAGTGGAAAGGAACGGCAATGTGATCTTCATAATGGAATCATCATAAAGCTCTGCGATCTTCGTACCATTGCTGACTTTATCACCTTCACTGATCATCAGGTTTTTAATGTAACCTGTCTTTGTAGATTTATATGTATTTCCGGACACCTTACCAACAGCTTCATTGTAATCTTCCTTTGCTGTCTGAAGATTTTCCTGAGCACGCACAAGACTGTTCTCTGCGGAGCTAACCTCAGAATCCATAGAGGTAGCATCGATCACATAAAGGATCTGACCTTTTTCTACCACATCACCTTCTTCGAACGGTGCTTCCAGAACCTCACCCTCAACTAAAGCAGTTAATTCATATGTATCCTTTGGTGAAAGAGAACTGGATGCAGAAAGTTCTGATGAAATATTCATACGGCGCACTGTTGCCGTCTGCACGGTCTTTGTTGCAGCAACTGCAGCTTCTTTCTGACGGCCCTGCATAAAGAAAAATCCGCCGGCACCTACTGCCGCAAGTACGACACCTGCGATCACAAACTTTTTCATTTTTTTCTTTTTATTACCGGCCTTTTTCTCTGCCTGCTTCACTTCAATTAATTCTTTATTTTCGCTCATGTCTAAGATGCTCCTTCAAAATTAATCTTCAACTGCGTCAATCGCTGTATAAGCTGCATTTGCACCGTTTCCGCTCTTTTCCCATACGATCACAATGTCATCACCAACTTTAAAATCACCGTAAATTGAGAACAGATACTGAATCTCTGAAGATGTTAGTTTAAATATATCGCCACCCTCTGCATTGCCCTGGTCATCAGAGTCCAATTCAATAGAAACCGGCTTGAACGGATCAGTAGAATCATAATAAATAGAAGTGAGCTCTCCGGATGTTGCACCTTTAGTATCTCCATCATCAGAATATGCAAAAATTGTCTTAGTACTTTCATGATAATATACGATCAGTGCATGATCATCGATTGTTTCCTCGTCAGAAGAGAAACCGTCTAAGAACATCGAAGCCTTGCTAAGAGAAAACGGGATCACGTCATCCAGTTTATCTCCATTACCGAGCACTTTCGGTCCTTTCATACTGTCATCCATCACAGATGCCATATTGATCTCACCATCAGATGTAAAGGTCAGATTAAACGTTTTGGATCCATAGGTACTTCCGTTTTTAGTCTTTGCTTTCATCAGATTATAAAAAAGGTGGATACAATCCTGTTTTGTCAACACATCATTGTAGTTCTTCTTAATATTGGAATCCAGACCAAGTTCTGAAAACTTTGCCATACGATTTTCATTGATATTGCCTGCAAAGTCAGAATTAGTATATCCAAGCACCGCCAAAACAGATCTTGCCGCATCACGAAGACTAACGCCCTGTTCTGGTCTGAAATATCCTCCTAAAAATCCGGACATCCACTCATTCGTCGCAGCTGTACGGATCGCACTTGCATATTCACTGTTGTAAAGGACATCTGAATATACGGACACATTGCTCACAGTTATATCAACATGACGATACTCAGAAGCACGAACCAGCATTCTTGCAAACTCTCCTCGTGTTACATTAGCCTGCAGATCTGTTGCAGACATGATACCCATCAGCTCGATGGCCTTTTTTTCCATATTCATTGTTGTAGTTGCAGCATATGTGGTTCCGGTCATTACCGTAGAGACTGCGCATACAGCGGATAAAGCAACCAAATGTTTTCCATGCATCATAAAATATATTCCTCCTGAATCTTAACCGACTCGTATTCATTATCTGGTTTAAACTTTACCAAACGTTTGTGTTTTATCTGTGAACAATTGACGCTTAATTTGTGAATTTTTCATATCTTGTAATTCATTTACATTAGTGGAGCGATCAATCTCATTGCCTTTCCCAAGAATCGATGTCTTGTCGGAAGCGCTTCATAGCTTTCCACCGTCATCCGCGCACATTTACGAAGTGTTTCTTCAAAATCCTTTCTGATTTCCTCTATTACAGGATTTCGGTAAATATAAATACCGCATTCAAAATTCAGATACTGACTTCGGAAATCAAGGTTCACTGAACCGACAACTGCCTTCTCATCATCACTGATCATTGTCTTCGAATGGACAAATCCCGGCAGATATTGGTAAACCTTAACTCCGGACTCGATCAATTCCGGATAATAAGAATGGGCCAGCATAAACGCAGAATTTTTATCTGGGATGTGAGGCATAAGAATAATTGTATCGACTCCGCGTTTTGCCGCATAGCAAAGCGCCGTCAACATATCGTCATCGAGCACCAAGTATGGAGTCATCACATATACATACTCTCTTGCCTGATAGATCATATCCAAATATATTTGGTGACTCACGTTTTCCTTATCCATTGGGCTGTCACCAAACGGCACCGAATATCCCTGAATATTTAATCCTTTCAGATCACAGTCATGACACGGCTCCAAATATTTTCCGTAATCTACATCGAAATCCAGTTTCTTTGCAGAGATATTCCACATCTGCAAAAACATCACAACAAAGGTTCGAACCGCATCACCTCGCACACCGATCGCATTGTCTTTCCAATGTCCGAAACGTACCTTGCGATTGATATATTCGTCAGCCAGGTTCACACCTCCCGTGTATGCGATCTTCCCGTCAATGACCAGTATTTTTCTGTGATCTCTGGTATTTTGACTTGATGAGATCGCGGGGCGAACCGGATTGAATACACGGCATCGAATTCCCTTCGCCTCGAGAATCTTCCAATAATCAGAAGGAAGATTTCCTACCACGTTCATACCGTCATACAATACACGGACTTCAACGCCCTCTTTCACTTTTGTTTCAAGGACATCTAACATACTGTCCCACATATACCCAGGCTGAATAATAAAATATTCAAGGAAAATAAATTGTTTTGCATGCTTCAATTCCAGCAGCATTTCCTCAAAAAACAGTTCGCCCAGCGGATAATATTTGAAATTGGTATTTTCATAGATCGGAGCTCCACCGGCTTCAAACAGATATTTTGCAAGATTTGAATTGCTGCGGCTTTCTTTTTTCAACTTCTTAAATACGGTTTGATCTTGCGGAAGATAATGTTTTGTTCTCGAATCGATATCTGCAATTCGTTTTGCAAGGATCTTCGGTTCCATCTGCAGCTGTACAAACATATAAAATAAGCCTCCGAATACCGGAAATAACAAAACCGGAACCAGCCAGGCCATCTTAAAACTTGCATTTTGTTTTTCATTTAAAATATGGATGGCCAGAATTGCTCCGATCACTGCCATCACACCATATCCATAGGCACGATAACGTTCTTCGATCCATGAGAACAATCCGATCAATGTAACGACCTGAACAACTGTGAACAAAATAAAAAATACAGCTCGTCCGAACAGAAAACGTCCAAAACCGGGCTTTCTTTTTTCATTTACATCATTCATCAAATTCCTCCAATCTATTAAAACTGCCCGGGATCTGTAATCCCAGGCAGTTTATACTTAATCTTTAATCTTCTAATGCCTGTCTGATATCTTCAATAATATCATCAGCATTCTCAATACCAACGCTTAAACGGATCAAGGACGGATCAACACCCGCATCAACAAGCTGTTCATTGGTCAGCTGACGATGTGTATGGCTTGCCGGATGAAGAACGCAGGTTCTTGCATCTGCAACATGAGTTACGATTGCTGCCAGTTTCAGTTTATCCATAAAATCTCCGGCCGCTTCTCTTCCACCTGTCAGACCAAAGGAAATTACACCACAGCTTCCATTCGGCATATATTTTTCTGCCAGTGCATGGTATTTGTTGCTCTTTAATCCAGGATAGTTTACCCATGCCACGTCGTCACGGGACTCTAACCACTCTGCGATCTTCTGCGCATTTTCACAATGACGCGGAACACGAAGATGAAGTGTCTCCAAACCGATGTTCAGTAAAAATGCATTCATCGGACTCTGGATGGAGCCAAGGTCACGCATCAGCTGAGCTGTTGCTTTTGTAATGTATGCTTTCTTTCCAAACTTCTGTGTATAAATAATTCCATGATAAGAATCATCCGGAGTCGTCAGACCCGGGAACTTTTCTGCGTGAGCATCCCAGTCAAAATTACCGCTGTCAACGATACATCCGCCGACACTCATCGCATGGCCATCCATGTACTTTGTTGTAGAATGTGTTACAATATCTGCGCCAAACTCGAACGGACGACAGTTGATCGGAGTTGCAAATGTATTATCTACGATCAACGGAACTCCATGTTTGTGTGCGATACGTGCAAACTTCTCAATATCCAGAACCACAAGAGCCGGATTTGCGATGGTCTCACCAAATACAGCTTTTGTATTCGGACGGAATGCCTTCTCCAGTTCTTCTTCGGATGCATCCGGATCCACAAGAGTTACATCAATTCCCTGCTTTTTCATCGTAACAGTAAATAAGTTTGAAGTTCCTCCATAAATTGTTGCTGCACTGATAATATGATCTCCGGCATTACAAATATTAAACGCCGCATAATAATTTGCTGCCTGTCCGGAAGATGTAAGCATAGCAGCTACACCACCCTCCAGTTCACAGATTTTCTGTGCAACCGCATCGTTGGTCGGATTTGCCAATCTTGTATAGAAATATCCATCTTCTTCCAGATCAAACAAACGTCCCATCTGTTCACTTGTAGAATACTTAAATGTCGTACTCTGGTAAATCGGAAGAACTCTCGGCTCACCATTTTTCGGATGCCATCCGCTCTGAATACAAATAGTCTCTAAATTCTGTTTTCGATTCTCCATTTATTTCTTCCTCCCGGCATTTAAATTTCAATTTTCATTTATTATAACTCAATTTTAAGCATTTTGTCTATATTTCCTTATTATTTTCAGTTTTTTTCGTTATATGATTTTCGGATTTGCTATTGTTCTAATCTACATAAATGTGCTAAGATAGGGAAGTGTTATTCTCATCGTAGAAAATAACATACTTGGATTCATTAACTGTAACAAAGGAGATTTGTAATGGGCGGTTATTTTGGCGTAGCTTCAAAGAAAAGCTGTACTATGGATTTATTCTTCGGTACTGATTATCACTCCCACCTCGGAACCAAAAGCGGAGGTATGGCCGTATACGGCGATAATGGTTTCCAGCGTATTATCCATAATATCGAAAACACTCCATTCCGAACAAAATTTGATCGTGACCTTGATGAATTAGAGGGCTACATCGGCATCGGTTGTATTTCCGACTCTGACCCACAGCCGCTTTTAATTCGTTCCCATTTAGGAGAATACGCACTGACAACGGTCGGTGTGATCAAAAATAAACAGCAGCTGATCGACGAACTTTATGCAAACGGTCATGTACATTTTATGGGCATGAGTGGCGGTCATATCAACTCTACAGAACTGATCGCAACTATCATCGATCAGTGTAACAGCTTTGTGGAAGGTCTTCAGCTGGTTCATGAAAAAGTAATAGGTTCTGTATCCTGTCTGCTTTTAACAAAAGACGGTATTTATGCAAGCCGTGACCGTTATGGTCGTACTCCGATCACTGTAGGCTGTAAAGATGATGCCTTCTGTGTGTCATTTGAAAACTTTGCATATTTTAACCTTGGTTATCACCATTACTCTGAACTCGGACCTGGGGAAATTGATTTTATCACAGCCGATAAAGTCGAAGTTGTCAGCCCTGCAAAAAAAGAAATGAAGATGTGCTCCTTCTTGTGGGTATACTTTGGTTACCCAAATGCCAGCTATGAAGGTGTCAGCGTTGAAAAGATGCGTTATGACTGTGGACGTCTTCTGGCAAGACATGATAATCACGACGGAATTCGCGTCGACAGTGTTGCAGGTGTTCCGGATTCCGGTCTTGCACATGCGATCGGCTATTCTAACGAATCCGGTATTGAGTACTCTCGTCCGTTCGTCAAATACACCCCAACTTGGCCGCGTTCCTTCATGCCGACCAATCAGAAGCAGCGTAACCTGATTGCAAAGATGAAACTGATCCCGGTACACTCTTTAATCCAGGATAAGAGTCTTCTCTTAATCGACGACTCCATCGTACGCGGCACCCAGCTTGGCGAGACAACTCAGTTCTTGTATGAAAACGGAGCTACTGAGGTTCACATCCGTACAGCATGTCCGCCGATCATGTATGCATGTCCGTATCTTGCATTCTCACGTTCAACTTCCGACTACGATCTGATCACAAGACGCGTGATCCGTGACCGAGAAGGTGAAAACGTTTCCGAAGAATTACTGCAGGATTATGCAAATCCGGATAGTCAGAACTACCAGGAAATGGTTGAAGAGATCAGAAAACGTTTGAATTTCACTACACTCCGCTTCCACCGTCTGGATGATATGCTGGAATCCATCGGCATCGATCCGAACAGATTGTGTACATACTGCTGGAATGGCAGGGAATAGAGAGTTCAACACTTACTAAAATGTGGATTTAAGTTAGTAAAAATATAATAGCAATATATGTAGAAAAACCATACTATCTCAAAAACGGTTGACTACCTTTGCTTCGATGCGATTTTATCCGACTGTAGTCGGTCGCAATAAAGACGTTCGCGACCTTTGTACAGTCGAAAATCTTTCGAAGCGCAGTCGTCTAACCTATTATTTGAGATATGTATGGTTTTTTTATCACATATTGTATATATTTTTTACAAAGCTAAATCCATTCATAATTTACATCCTCAAGTTATTTTAATATAAGCAGATATACTGAGCATCTGGAGTTACTTGTATATTAACTGAGATAACTTGGCAAGCAAAAGTCCCATAAATGTCAGGTGTTTCCAAAAAGAACCATAGAATTTCGTCGGCACTTGGCGCTGTTTTCAGCGCCTTAGTACCGTTACGAAATTCTCTAAGCGAGAGCGTGTTCTTTTGGAAATTCCTAGCATTTATGGGACTCTTTTGTTACCAAGTTAACTCAATTTAATCCACACTTAATTTATCAAAAAAGGCACCCTCTTTCGAGGATGCCTTTCGCATTTACATATTATACGTATCTATTTGTTACGTAATCAGCCATTGTATCAGCAGCTGCAGACTGGCCTGCGAACTCTGCACCTGTTGTATCTTCTTCAGAACCTCTCATAGCTTCTGCTACAGCTGCACCAAGTTTGATCTTGCTTACATCAACAGCAGAACCGCACTTCATACAGAACTTGGAGTTCTTGTCGATTCTTGCACCACACTCGGAACAGAAGATACAGCCATCCATACCTGTTAAGGATGCCTCTAACTGAGCAATCTTATCCATTGCTTTCTTGATGGAAGCATACTCTGTGAAGAATTTCTTCTCTGCTTCTTCGTTACCGGATTCAAAAATCTGTTTACCGATTGCTGCATAAAGTCTTGTAATAGTTTCTTTTTCTGTATTAATCTGAGATTTGATCTGTACAGTCTCGCCAATCTCTTTTGTTTTCTGTGCTACAGTCTGTCCAGTTACCTTGATACCACGTGTTAAATCATTAAAAAATGCCATAATATCGAATCCCCTTTCAAAATCAAAATTTACCGCAACAACGAATTGGTTGTTGTTACATTGACTTAAGTGTAACGAATTCCGTAGACAAAGTCAATTAATTTTCGATGGGAATATTCAGTCCATAACTAATATTCTTAGAAACTCTGGTATCATATTCGAATAAATCTTTGATAAACTGCGGAATCTCATCTGCATGGAACTGATACGGAACAAATTCCTGACTGCCTATTGGTCGGCCTTCATTTTCATCTTTCAGATAAACTCGGACCGTGATCCCATATTCTCTTGACTGAAGTCCATTGAGATTCATTAAGTCCTCATAGACTGCATATTCAAGAACTTCCTCCATGCATGCGACAGACTCTGCTGTTCCATCATCTTCTAATGTAATTGTACGAAGACCATGTTCTGCTGTTACTGTAGCCGGATAAGGCATTGTAACTTTATCAGTCATGACGGATACGCGCTCTTCGTAGTAATCAGACGGCGCATCATAGTAGGCCTTCTCATCGGTATAATAATCACTGAACAACTCAATTCGTAGCACATCTTCAACGGAAACCGATCCTAAATCATCAATTCCTACCTTTTCCAAAAGTTGTAATGTCTTTACAAAAGATGGATATACCGGGAAGAAGTTCACAACACTCATATCTTCGATGCGAAAATCTCCTGAAAAATTCGGATTCTTGTCATGGCTGACAGTACAGATATATTCGTATTCTGCAATCGTCAAAAATCTCAGAGATGTAACCGGAGTCTCTTTCGAACGCTCCTCTAATGTAAGTGCTTTCATCTCTTCCTTGTACGCTTCTAAAATCTCTGCACATAGAGTTTCATCAGCGTTTACCTCCTGAATCTTAGAATTATGATTCTCGAAAATACCTATAATATTAGCAGGGTCATAACTCAATACCGGAACGATTCCTTGTTTATATTCTGCACTCTCATACATTTGATCGAATGTCTCTCGAAGCTCTGTTAAATTTACATAGTAGTTACGATATACCGTTCTTCCATTTTTCAGATGATAACCAACCTCTAACTGAGTCCAATATCCATTCGAATACTGCATATCAACATTGTTATACAATGCTTCTTTTTTCATTTCTGATTCTCTGATCCCTGCATCCGACAATTTAGAAACAACTTCATAATCCGTATATTTCATATGATCAACTACATATTGATCCATAGACATATAACGCCAGCTCTGATGAGAAACGCCATTGGACTCATAATAATATGGAAGTCCGTAATCTGGATTGTCTCGAAGATTTTCTGCATAAACAGACGCATATTCGAACTCTTTTTCCGTCGGTTTATAACGGTCATAGCCTAACAGATCATATCGGAATACCAAAATGACAGCCAATGCCAATCCTGCACAAAGTCCCATATGATGCAAATTCGCGAATAGTTTCGCAAACTCAAAATGATAAATGATCTCTACAAGTGCGTGTGTCACAACAAGACCCATAACGAATCCGAACACTGTCCACGGAAGGCTATAATAAATATTCCAAAATAAAATGGATGTCGCAATGGTAATCGGAACCACAAGCAGAATCTTAGACGGTGCTTTTGTAATTGGGAACGACAGTGCTTTTCCAGATGCTTCGGACGGACGCTTTTTGTACAGAAGCAATGATGCTAATGCCATAAGCAATCCAACAACGAACATGATCCCTACAGTACCCATCAACTGTCCATACTTCTCATACTCCATTCCTGCTCCATTGATCACAGTTTCAATATAGTACGATATCGGAGATCCATGCACCATCATCATTTCCATTCTGACATCACGAAGATTGATCGTGTTAAAGAACAGATACATCAATCCCTGTACCAATGCAATCACAGACGGAACATACGCAAACAATATCATTCCACCAAGGATCGAGATAAAAAAGTTTCCGGTAAGCATCACTGCGATTACCATCAGTCCAAAATTCATCAAATATCCACTAATATGAACACAAAACGTAATCATACTTGTTGTAAATACAGTTGCTGCATCAATCTGGTTCATGAGTAATATTCCAATGGTTAGCAACAGATTTAGCAAATACATGCTAAAGATAATTGCCACTCCATTTACATATTTAACCATAAAAATGAGTTCACGTTTAATCGGGATACTATGGTAAAAATCCGTTTGCTTTTTTGAATGCAGGTACATAAACCCTGTCAGAGCCATAACGATCGATGCAACAGTGATTACAGTCACATTCCACACATTTTCCAATCCGATCGTTGTTTCGATCACATCCAGCAATCTCTCTGCATAACGACTTTCTGCGGTAATTCCATCGCCAAAAACAGTTCCGTTTCTTACCCAGTTATCATATGTCTTTTGTATAATGCTTAGGTTCATGGCAGCATTCACAGGCATCGCAAGAAAGAAACATAAGAATGACAGGCCGACTGCCCAAAGTTTCTGTTTCAGATCTTCGCACATAAACCTAAAAAATAAGCTTTTTGATGTCATAACCTGCCACCTCCGTTTCACTGATGAAGATTTCTTCCAAAGATAATGGGATCATCTCAAAAAATACCGGTTCATAAGATTTCATGATCGCTTCGATTTCCGACTTCACGCCACGAACCGTGATCGTTGCAAGACTCCCTCGATACTCTGCTTTTATGATATTCAGCTCTTTGATCTCCTCTGCCTTCATTCCATCTTTCAGTACGCATTGAATCTTATGAATATTCAGTTTCATATCATCCAGATCTTTGGAAAGAAGAATACCTCCTTTGTGAAGAAGACCTACATGATCGCAAATGTCCTCTAACTCACGCAGATTGTGTGATGCAATGATCGGAGTCAGATTGCGCTCCGCCATATCATTAGCAAACAGGCTCTTTACCGTCTGGCGCATGACCGGGTCCAATCCGTCAAATGTCTCATCACAGAAAATGTAATCCGTATTTGCAGATATTCCCAGGATCACAGACAACTGTTTTTTCATACCTTTGGAAAAGGTTGAAATTTTTCTTTTTTTATCCAAATTAAAGGATTCCAATAATTTATAACAACGACTCTCATCAAATGCCGGATAGACACTTTTATAATATACGGTCATATCCTTTGGTGTCGCATTCGGAAAGAAATACTGTTCATCAGAAATATAAAAAAACTTTTCTTTTACCTTAGGATTTTCAAATACATCTTCTCCGTTAATCTGAATCGTACCCTCATCTGGTTTCAGAATCCCACAAGCCATACGTAAAAATGTACTTTTTCCGGCTCCATTTGTTCCAATTAAACCATATACATATCCTTCTCGGATTTTTGCATTGATATGATCCACTGCTACTATATCGTCATATCTTTTTGTTAAGTTTTTGGCTTCAATCAAGTTTCTCCACCTCCTGTTAACTTTTCTGCTGCTTGATACTGTATTTCAACCATTTGCTTCAGCTCCTGTCCGGAAATGCCCAATCGAATCGCCTCATCTATGATCTCACTCACCTGGATCAGAAGTTCCTTTTTTCGATTTTCCTTCATCGTACTATTCTCCGCGACAAAACTTCCTTTTCCTTTAATCGAGTAAATACACCCTCTCCGTTCTAATTCTGCGTATGCTCGCTGAATCGTATTCGGATTGATCGACAGGTCCATAGCAAGACTTCGTACAGAAGGCAGCGGATCATTTTCTTTTAAAATTCCAAGAAGCATTAACTCTTCCAGTTTTTCGATTATTTGTTCATAAATCGGTCTCCGATCCTTGTAATCTAAAACAATCATATCCGACCTCCTCTCCTAATATTTCAATTCTATTTTAACTGTATTAATACTCTTAGTACAGTTATTATACAAAAGAAACCCGGTATCGTCAATATCGATACCGGGTCAATTTCCTTACAAAAGATTTAATATTAAATTTTTCCCGTAATGTGCAAATCCTTCATCATTTGGATGAAGCTTAAAATCCGCAAAATAGTTTACGTCTTTTGGAATAAAATCAAAGCAATCGATAACAGTAATATTGGAATATGACTTTGTCACCTCATGAATATATTCCGCCACTTTACGGAAATCACAACACTCTCTTACCTCTTCATGGTCTTTTCGCCAGATTGGAGCCAAAGCAAAGATTTTCGATGATGAATAGAGCTCTGCCAAAGTTTCATAGAACTTAGGACAGTTTACAGCAAATTGATCCCAGGTTGTTTTTCCCCAGTCATTACTTCCGTACGCAACCAGAATATAATCCGGATCAAATGATTCCCTTATCGCTGCCAGCTCCGGGAAAAACACTTCTCCACCAATTGCTTTATTTACCTCTTCAGCATGCAATGCAGAAGCAGCTTGTACAACATAACGATTCATGGTTCTCTTTGCATCGTATCCATGAGTGATAGAATCGCCAAATACC
>JAFYOD010000299.1 GCA_017556515.1 Lachnospiraceae bacterium | reverse complement strand
ATCCACTTCGGTACCATTTTTTCATTGGAAACAGACTGTCCACGACTTCTGGTTTTTCTTTTTCCTTCTTCCTGTGATTCGTTTGCATCCTGCTCTGCTGCCTGACGGCTCTTACGTCTTTCCGGTCTGGAACCGATCAGCAGGCCCAGAAGCAATACCGGTACTAATACCATGTAACGCTCATGAATAAAGCTGGCCATGAAATACAGTACATTTGCGAACACATAGGAAACGGAACTGCGTTCATTGGCATAGCGCCAGATGTAGTACAGCATTCCGATTCCTGCCCAGAGACCAAGGCTCTCCATCAGGCCGTAAAACTGCCCGATCTGATAATAGCTGAATCTGGAAAGCAGATATGCCCCTGCCACAAGAATGCTGACAACTTTTCTGCCTCTGCTCATACGCACAGAAATCGCATAAATAGAATAGGCGATCGCTGCATTTAAAATGATATTAAACGGGACCATCAATTCCACACGGCCGCCTAAAAGGAACATTTCCAGCCAGGCCGCCAGATAGAACACAAAGCGGAATCGAGTACTGCCCATTGGAAATACGAACTCTCGGAATGTCTGTTCTCCGTAACAGGACCACAGATATAGATCATCCATATACAGACCTTTTAATTCCACACCCTGATTGATAAAAAAGCCAAATCCGATCAGAATGGCGAAGATCAAAAGTCCTTCCTTTACATTATCAAATAGTTCTGCGATCACACGCTTCGTATTATTATTGAATGAAAATCGGTTACGTAACTCCATTCGTATTTCCCCTCGTAATTATTTCGGATCCAGGAAACATTGCTGTCACCTGATCCACATCTTACCTTTGTTCACCCGCGTAATAACACTGGGCAAACTTGTATAATACTTCCTTCGGATCTTCCGGAACTGTCGGTTCCATTGAAACTCTGGCCAATGCATGGCCATTTTCATAAAACAGATCAGTCAGATAGCCCGATCCGATCATTTCCACAACGAAATTCCAGGCTTCGGTTCCCGGTTTCAGATATCCTCCGCAAAGGTATACATAGTCCATCTTTGCATATTCGAAGAACTTCACCAGATCCTTTGCACTTGCGGAAACATAATAATTGCCGCCACTTCCTGCAATATCAACATAACTCTGGGCATTGCACGGGAACATAAGCATCTCCGGCTGTTCTCCGTAAACCAGCACTCGTGTTTCCGGATCTTCTGCCAGGATATCCCAGATTTCCACATTTCCATTGTGCTCCATCTGCTTCTTAGCCTCTGCCCAATGGTCATAATATCCTTTATGAGCGAATGTGACCGGACTGAGTCCCAGGGTACCGCTCCAGTTACTGACTGCCGTAACTACTACGTTAAACAACAGCATCGGGAGCAAAATGATTATCACAGAACCAGCCATAAAAGGACGTTCCAGTTTGCCGATCACGATCACTGCCAAGATGGTAAACAGGCAATACAATAACAGAAAATAATTTCCATCTACCTGCCATAACAGATACAGCATAACCAGGCTCATTAAACCATTAGTAAAAAATACACTCACCAGACATGCAAGTGGATGTCGTTCCTTCTTTTCTAGATCTTTCATGCCTGCCAGCAACGGTACCAAAAACAGGACCAGGAAAACTAAAAGCAGAGATGTTCCCCAAGCGATACGCACATGGGCCATATCCTCTCCCACCGGAGCCAGCAAAACTCCATAAAGGCGTTTTAAAAAATATTTTATCATTCCCTTAAGTCCGAGACCGCCGCCATTGGACGGAAGTCCATCGAACATAAATGGATATTTTACAGTAAATCCCAATTTGGTCCAAATGGACGTCAGCACCGATGTGACCGGAATACCGGTTTGGATCATGGTGCGTGCCCAGATCATCAGCCACATCGTGATAGCAGGAATCCATGAGATCAGGGATCGATCTTTCCTATTGACCTGAAAACGCTTTGTCACTGCCAGGAACACAAACACCGTTCCTGCCAAAACCGTGGAAAATGCAAGCGCCGTCGGTTTCAATACCATCGTCATCAAAAAAGCATTTCCTGCCATGGCAAAATCTACGGTTTTCTGTTCCTTTACAAAACGGATCAGGAAATACGTCATGATCAGCTGAAACAGACACGTTGCCGAATCAGTTTTTGCAGTAATACTCATATTGGTAATCGCCGGGATGCTTACCAGAAGCACCATACACAGCCATTTCCATTTCCGTTCCACAAACATTCCTGCAATTTCCGCAGCTGTCATCAAGATTCCCAGAGTCATCCAGACCTGAAAACTTAAAAAGAAACTGTAAGACGGGAGGCCGGAAATCGGAAGGAGCAAGGTCTCCAATCCTTTCGAATATGTATAGACAACATTAATGCTGCCCATATTTTCAAAAATTCCGTCTCCATCGTTAAATACATATTCAGAACGAAGGCCGTAATGCAGAGAATCATAATCTGCGCAGATATTCATGCGGCCAACCTGAAGAAGCAGCATCGCAAAAATAAAAGCGATCGCCACAGCTGTCGGCCATGAAAGTTTTTCACGGAACGGCTCCGTCTTTTTACCCTTACGACACAACGCCGGAATACATGTAACAAGGCCCAGCACAATAGCTGCGATCCTAGTCTCCTGAATACTGCCGACGCCTGCCAGGGACATCACACCATACAGCAGGATCAAACCAATGCTGCCTAAGGTAAAATCTGCCATCCGCGCAGAATGCAGATCTTTTTCCAGCCACTGCTCACGATCGAACCATCCGCGGACAGCACTGCCGGTCCCGAGGACCACTGCCAGATACAGACCTGACACTGCTGCCGGCAAAAATGCCTGATGCATCCAGGTAAATACCATCATTTCCAGAGCCAACGCCCCTAAACGGAGCTTTCGGTCACGGATCAGAAACAAGATCGCAAAGGCTGCGCCAAACAAGACTGCGATCTCCACCAGCAAGGCTTGTGTCTCCGGCTGCAAAAGACGTTCCCCGTCAACTCCGGTCTTAAATATTTTATTGTAACTGATCAGAAGTGCCGGCCCCACTGTACACGCCAGCATAACGAGTGATAACCACTCTCGTTTTTTCATCTTACCGGTCTTCCTTTCCTTTACTCAAAGATCTCATAGTATTGCAAAATATGAAATGCACGGATATCTGAGAACTGATCATGGATCCCCTGTTCTCGCCCATCATAGAACTTTCCCTGTTTGTCCAGGATACCCATCGCATGCACTGCGTCATAATTCTCCATTAACAGATCTGCTTCTGCAAACAGTCCTGTTTGGGCTATTCCGGCCTCTTCCAGAACCTGACTGCCCAGCATAAAGGCACTCATATCTCCGAGTTCCGTTGTATCCCGGTCATAATTGGTCCAGATCATATAAGGCGTTTTAAATGATCGGATCTTTTGCTCTCCCGGAACTTCTGTCCAGCGCATTCCATATAAATTTTCATAAAATTCGGTTTCCACACTTGGCTGATGATCACCAAACATGACCACCATGGTTGGCTCTTCCAGTTGTTTCAGCTCTCCCAGAAAATACGCCAGTGCCTCATCCGACATATCAATCAGAGTCAGATACTGGTCTGCTTTCGGATACCGGCCTGCACAATCCTCTCCGTTAAGCGTTGTCACATGTACCGTAGATTCCAGCTCAGCGACTTCAAATCCACCGTGATTCTGCATAGTCACATTGAAAATAAAGAGTTTTTCATCCTCTTCTTTTTCCTTCAGCAAATGCAGGATCGCATCATAGTCTGATCGGTCACTCATATAATCGCGTGGTTTTGAAAACTCCATTTCCAAACCATCATAAAATTCCTGATCCAAGAAGCGGTCAAATCCCAGATTTTCGTACGCCTCTGTACGATTCCAGTTGTATCCCGGATACGGATGCATGGCAATCGTCTCATAACCCTGATCACCAAACATCTTCGCCAGGGAGTTATCTCCCGGTTTTGTATAAAACTGATACGGAATACTGCCTTGCGGAACAAAGGCACAAGAATTTCCCGTCAGAAATTCGTATTCACTATTGGCCGTCATGGCTCCAAACACCGGAACATACAGATTTCCCTTCTGCGCATTTGAATCCTCCGACAAACGGTCGTAAAATTCTAAAAACAACCGATCTGTCTGAAAAGAACGATCCTCGGAAAGTTCATTGAACAAACGCAGATCAGAAAAGCTTTCATTCATAATGCAGATTACATTGGTCGGTACTGTCTGTGCCGCATTCCTTTCCGGAACTCCGTAAAACTGTTCCACCAGCTGTTCTGCTTCTTCTACTGAATAATCCTTTGGTTTTGGTACGAGCGCTGCCTTGAAGGAAAGCACAGATGACAGCACGACACCCTCACGCTCAAAGCTGACAACCGGATCCCACATCGGAACATCCAGATTAAACTTCGGAGCGATTACTCCAAATAACAGACTCATAAAACCGATACTTCCCATGCTCCAGAGTACAATCGGTTTGAACCATCCATTTCGGATGTCCAATCGCTTCGGACGCTTCCATGCCCAGACACTCAACACCATCAGTACAAAAAATGTAAGCACCAGGAGCGGAGTGATCGTGAAATTATAGTTGGCAGACACAGTCATCGCAGTCCGAATCGCCAAGACGTCCCAGAACATGGCAGGACGTTCGCGGAAACTGATCACGAAATATTCCACCAGTGCCAGGAGATACAGTACGACATTCAAGATCGGCCATCCGATTTTTGTCGTCCGAAATATCACGAATACTCCCAGATAAAGCATGTAGTAAATGAGCAGATTCCAAACCACACAAAGTGGATCAATATATGCAAGATTCCCCATCACAGTCTCTGCCACGATAAACATCAGCGCCGGCAAAGACCAGTACAATTTATCGGAAAATCTCTTATTCTTCATAGAAGCGATCCTCCAGCATCAGGCAAAGAACATGATAGATCGGAAGATGGTACTCCTGGATCTTATATGTCTCCTGCACCGGAACGATCATAGACACATCAGAAACTTTCGCAAGCTTGCCGCCGTCTTTACCGGTCAGCGCGATTACTTTTAAGCCTTTTGCTTTCGCAGTGATCGCGGCGTACATCACGTTTTCTGCATTTCCTGATGTACTGATACCGATAAATACATCGCCCGGCTTTCCGTAACCATTTACCTGCTGTGCATAGATCATGACCGGATCCTTGTCATTGGCAAACGCAGTATTTAAAGATGTGTGCGCGTTGAGGCAGATAGCCGGAAGTCCGCCCTGCAGGTTTTTGATAAGACCTGCACCACGTTCCGGATCGATCTCCAGCAAAGCTTCCTGCATTTCTTTACTGATCGTACGGTTCTTTACAAAACCCTTCATCAACTCACCAACGATGTGCTCTGCATCTGCTGCACTTCCACCGTTACCCACGATCAGCACTTTACCGCCATTTTCATAACATTCAACAATTGTATTATATGCATTTTCGATCTCTTCCCGAATGCTCGAAAGCAACGGGTATCTGGTGATCAATTCGTTTAGCATGTATTTCTCTCCTTCTATTCCAATCAAGGTGGACATAGTCACCCCATCTTACTTATTTTATCATATCCCATTTCGTCTTTCTAGTTACTTTTATGGATTTT
>JAFYOD010000298.1 GCA_017556515.1 Lachnospiraceae bacterium | reverse complement strand
TATGTCGGTAACTCAAGTGCATCCAGGTTCTTCTGCATTACTTCTTCGAGAACTGTGTTGTCGATCAGGTTGGAACATGCTTTCACGAACTGAAGTTCCATTTTTGTGCCTGTCATGAGAGCAGCACCTTTTGCGATGTCATTCACTCTCTCGTAGATTTCCTGTACTAAGCTTGTTCTCGGAGCACGGATCAGGTAGAGAACCTCAGCGAACGGCTGAACTACGTTCGGGGAGAATCCGCCTGTGTTTGTGATCGCGTAATGGATTCTTGCTTCCTGGATCACATGTTCTCTTAAGTACTGAACGCCTGTGTTCATAAGCTCTACTGCGTCAAGAGCACTTCTTCCTTTTTCTGGAGAGCCGGCAGCGTGGGAAGAGATACCGTAGAAACGGTAGTAGATCTGGTAGTTTGCTGTGGAGCTTCCTACGGAAACTGCGTTCTGATCAGCCGGATGCCAGGAAACTGCGAAATCTAACTCATCAAATACGCCGTCTCTTGCCATGAAGCCTTTACCGGAACCGCCTTCTTCACCCGGGCAGCCGTAGAAGATAACAGTACCTTCTTTGCCGTTTTCCTGAAGATATTCTTTTACAGCGATAGCAGCAGCAACAGAACCAACGCCTAAGAGGTTGTGACCGCAGCCATGACCCGGAGCGCCGTCAATGAGCGGTTTCTTTTCGAAAATGCCTTCGATCTGGCTTAAACCGGAGAGAGCATCAAACTCGCCAAGGAAACCGATGACCGGTTTGCCGGAACCGAAACGGCCGGAGAATGCTGTTTCGATGTTTGCAAGATTTTTCTCAACTGTAAAGCCTTCTTTTTCGAGAAGCTCGCAAAGGATCTCTGTGGATTTAAACTCCTGGAAAGCAGTTTCCGGGTTGTCCCAGATCTGGTCGCTGGCAGTTGTGAGCAGTTCCTTTTCACGATCAATGGCCATTAAAGCCTGTTCTTTTGTGAATCCCATAGTTATTCCTCCTGAATTCATAAAATGTTTGTTGGTTATATACACATGGCTCCGGAACGGAAAACCCGGTCCGGAGCCAGAACATACCTTACGATATAAAATTAGATAGCGTTACCGTCGATAAGAACGCATTTGATCTTGCTGTCAACGTCGAACGGAGAACCAGCCATGATAACGATATCAGCGTCTTTGCCTTCCTCAAGGGAACCAACTCTGTCAGCGATACCAACGTGTTTCGCTGGGTTGATTGTGATAGCCTGAAGAGCTGCGAACTCGTCCATACCTGCTTTAACAGCGAGACCTGCGCATAACGGCAGATAGTGGAGCGGAGTTACCGGTGCGTCTGTGATGATGGAAACCTGGCAGCCAGCCTCAGCGAGGATGCCCGGAGTCTTCCATGTCTTGTTCTGAAGCTCGAACTTGGAAGCATGACCGAATGTCGGACCAACTGCTAACGGATAACCTGCGTTAACAAGCTCTTTCACGATCATGTGACCTTCTGTTACGTGCTCAAGAGTCATTTCTACGTCCATCTCTTTAGCGATACGAACGAAGGAAAGGATATCGTTTGCCTGGTGAGCATGAGCCTTTAACGGCATCTCTTTGTTTAATACCGGAATAAGAGCTGCGGACTTCTCATCGTATGCCGGAAGTTTGGATACGTCATCACCTGCAGCCTCAACTTTTGCTTTGTAAAGAGCAGCTTTCTTTAATGCGTTGCGAAGGTTAGCTGCGGATGTCATACGGCTGGAGATACCTTTGGACTGGTAGCAGCGTTTCGGGTTCTCACCGAATGCGCACTTCATAGCAACGTCATTTTTAACGATCATATCGTCAGCACATGTGCCAACCGGTTTGATCACTGCGAATGTACCGCCAAGGATGTTCGCGGAACCTGGGCCTGTTGCGAAGGATGTAACACCAGCTTCAGCTGCCATACGCATGCACGGATCGAACGGGTTGATCGCGTCGATTGCACGAAGGTGCGGAGCGATCGGATCGTTCATCTCGTTGTAGTCGTGACCTTCGTAACCGATGCCGTAGCCGTCAAGACCGATGTGGCAGTGAGCCTCTACGAAGCCCGGGTATACGTGAAGGTCTGTTGCGTCGATGATCTCTGCGCCGTCAGCATTTAAGTCTGTGCCG
>JAFYOD010000297.1 GCA_017556515.1 Lachnospiraceae bacterium | reverse complement strand
GGTCGAAGAACATGCCTACCACTACTTCCAGACCGCTGGAAACAATGTCTTTCAGAGAAAGAGTAGACGCACGCTTACAGCTGGACTCGATCGCATATTCAAACATATTTACATTTTTCGGAACATCTTCATTGATCTGACTGCCAACCTGCTCTTTGTAAGTATCCGGCATTGTGCTGATCGGTGGAAGTCTTCTAATAATAATCGCAAGAACAATACCTACCACACATACACAAAGATACATTGCCGGGAATACATGGGAGATACCCACAGTATTCGCGATCAGAAGACAGAACGGAATGGATACCAGAGAGAAGTTTGTCATGATATATCCGGCTTCTTTCTTTGTATAGAAGCCTTTCATGTACTGCTCTCTTGTTAAGATTACCGCCGCATTGGATGCGCCAAACCAAGAAGCGATCAAGTCAACGGATGCACGGCCAGGAACACCGAATAACGGACGCACCACCGGACGTGTGATCACGCCTAAGAATTCCATGATACCGCAATCTGTCAGGAACGGTAACACAAAGCTGAAGCTTACTACAATACATAATAAGGTACAGCAAAGATCTACGATGGTTGCACCAGTATCGATGGATGTAATGAACTCCGGTCCACAGTTGAATACAACCATGATCGTTACGATCGCACCGATCACCTTGGATACAAGATAGAACGGAGTTGTTGAAAATGCTTTTTTTAGGTAATGGTTATTTCTGATCCAATCTGGCTTGCAGAAATAATCATATAAGCTCATCACTGCCGCGATCACCATGATCACGGTTAAAATATACGGAAGACTTCCGCCAAATAAATTCTTTACAAATGTTTTCAGATAATCCAGCAGTGTTGTGAAGGAATCACCCTGCGGGATCGGAACCAGGAACATTAATACACCAAAGCCTGATCCTAAAAGAAATTTAATGAGATTCGATGTGTTTGTATACTTCTTTTCCATAATAAATATTACCTTTTATAATGCTTCTACGATCTCCATACCACGGTAGATCATATCTTTATCAATCGGATACGGGATATGCTCCATATCCGGTCCTGTCACGATTTCTGTCAGAACCTTTTCCATCTTTGCACGGTTCAGTTCCACACCCATTTCCTTTAATGTCGTGCGGATTTCCATGTCCTGAAGGAACTGTTTTAAATCTTTTACTTCTTCTGTTTTTCCGTCAACTGCAAGCTGGACAAGCACTCCGTATGCAACCACATTTCCGTGGAGATTTTCTTCCTCAAATCCCGGAATACAGACAAGTCCATAATAAACAGAATGAGCGACTGCACAGTTATACTGGTCCAGAACCATGAGGGATACCAGACCCGTGCTGACAATATTTGCCAATACGGCTTCACGGAGCGCCTCTGTACATCGTCCGTTTTTGCAATCCTTTAATGCCTGGACCCCACAATCACGAAGTGGGAAATAACACATGTTGCTGATGGCTCTTCCCAAAGCGGACGGATGGGCTAACTGATCTCCTCTTGCGGAAAAATGACACTCAAAGTATTTTCCGATGGTATC
>JAFYOD010000296.1 GCA_017556515.1 Lachnospiraceae bacterium | reverse complement strand
TTAAACTCGTCGTTATGCTCAGAGATAATGCATACACGAACTTTTCCGGTAAAACCGTCGATAAAATAGTCTAAGATCAGACCACTGAAGTAAGTTGTCATGAAACCAAGAACTACTGTCTGAATATCATATGCAAAGTAGGAGCTGCCGACAGTGATGGCACCTGCGATAATGATCGCTTTTCCTAAATCCATATGAAAGTATTTATTCATGATCTTTGCGATAATGTCAAGACCGCCGGATGCTGCATTGGCATTGAATAACATTGCCTGACCAAAACAAATGATCATGATCATTCCGATCGCATCCAGTACAATGTTTCCTGTCAGGGACTGCGGATTCGGGAATGCTGTCTCTAATACGAACATAATTGCCGGTAAGAGCACGGAAATAAAGATAATCTTTGTACCAAACTTACGGTCAATAAATACAAATGCAAGGATAATACAGATGACATTTAAAATGAATGTCATAACAGAAAGCTGTACCGGAATAAAGTTGATCAAAACGATCGCAAGACCTGTAATACTGCCGCACATGATGTGAAACGGACTCATGAAAAAGTGTACACCCAGCGCGATCAGTGCGGTGCCCCAAAAAATCGTTAAAAAATATTTTGCCTTTTCTAACATAACCCCTCTGCCTTTCCGCCAGGCCCTTTTCCCCTGCCTGACATGGTAATATTCTACAAAACATGTTGCCAAATTAGAAATATTTATGTACAATACAGGCATAAGTTTTACTAATACCTATCCTCGGAGGCATTTGTTTTATGAATATGAGCCAGGTGCAGTATGCCTTAACGGTTGCACGATATAAAAACTTTTCCAAGGCCGCAGAGAGCCTGTTTCTCTCTCAGCCGGCCCTTTCTCTTCAAATAAAAAAACTGGAACAAGAGTTGGGATTTGCATTATTTTCGAGAAAAGCCCAGGGCGTTACGATTACCCCAGAGGGAGAAAAATTCTTCGAAGATGCGCAGGTTGTTGAGATTGCCTGGAACCAGATGCTTCAAAACGCCGCCATTAATCGTGGCGAAACGCGAAAACATCTTCGTGTCGCTGTCAGCACGCGAACCTATTCCAACGGTCTCTTCAACGATATCCTGGATTTCTTCGACAATCACCCGGAAATCGAAGCCTCCTTTGTGACTGAGGCCGGAGCCGATTCCTTCGCAGCACTCCAAAATGGAACCATCGATGTGGCTCTCGACAGACTTCCACCGGTGCAGCTGCTGCCGGATCAGAATAAATTTTTCTCTTGTGAGCTAATTTCCGAACTTCAGTGTTTTCTCGTATCTCCGGACAGTAAGATGTATACAAACGAGACTCTGTCCTTCTCCAATCTTGGCGGCACTTCCTTCATTACAGGATTGGAAAACTCCATGGAAGACCGCTCCCTCAAACAGATCTGTAAAGAGTATGGGATTTCTTTAGGAAAATTATACCGTTCCGACGGTATTAATACCGTTATGGATCTGGTACGAACCGGCAAAGGTATTACCATCGGTCCGGTTTCCTTTGCATCTCACTTTGGTGTGCGCGCGATCCCGCTGGAGCCGACCACCTATGTCAGTTTAAATTTTGTCTGTCTGAAAGAACGTGCAGCTTCCCCGGAAATCACGTTATTTAAAAATCATCTGATCAAAGCCTGCAGCAGGTTTGTATAGAAACAAAAAAGCTGTCGCTTTTACGATTGAAAGATCGCAAAGCGGCAGCCTTTTTCAATTTATTTGGGACTTCAAATCTACGGTGTATATCTGCGGTTCAGCTCAACGACCTGGCCTTCCTCGACACGAATCGTTGTGTTATGCGGCGTGAAATTAAAATGTTCGATCGAATCATTTAAAAAGTCTTCAGAATAAAATTCAACCTCTCCCTTTTCAAGATCGGAGCCGTCGTGTCCTTCAAATTCTGTCGATACCGGGAATGTTGCTTTGCCGATCTCATACCAGTTCTTTACGTCACTGAAGCCTATTTCATAAAAGATACCGTCGTCTTCTGTTATAAGATCAATACCGTCTTTCTTCAATCCGCCATTGATATAAAGGGTACTGCTAACTGTTTTCTCCATGTAGTTCACTTCTATCTCATCCGTGCATGTGACAAGGATATCACCCGGGTTCAGATTAGCAATGTCTACCATATCAAACTTATCATATGTATAAATGGTTACATCCATCTGCAGCTTACCCGTATCGTCAACGTACACACCACCTTCTTCCAGAGAAATCGAAAGGATCGCATCTGTCAGATTTTCCATGGTTGTATCCGGAAGCGGATATACATATTTTACGGCCTCTGTCTGCTCCACAGCTTCTGTAGTCGCAGCCTCAGTCTCGATCACAGCCTCAGTTGTTGCCTCCGCTTCAGTACTTACTGTCGCCTGAGCAGTCGTCTCATCTTTCGGCTTTTCTGCAGCCTTACTGCAGCCAGTGAGAAGCAAACCAGTCGTAACCATAAATAATAACATTTTTTTCATCAGCATTTACCTCTTACATCATTAAAATACTAATGTATCCACCTTGCCTAATAAGTTCTGAAGCATTTCTTTGCATCTTGCAATTTTAGCCGGACTGTCTGCTTCATTCGGACGACGGATCGCACGGCGCAGCATACGGGTATAACCGATTACCATTGCTTTTTCAATCACGCTCTGGCACACAGCTTCATCTTCTGTACCTAAGTACATCTGAACTGCCATATTCCAGAATTTGCCTGCTGTCTCAAAGCTATATCCAAAGAAATCCATCATGTTCTGATGATCTAACTCTGAATATCCAACAAAGGCATTGAACATAGAGCCAAGTTCAAACACCGGATGGCCCATGCAAAGAGTATCCATATCGATAAGAAGCGGTTCACCATTCTGCACCATGATGTTATTGGTATGGTAATCACCATGCATCAGAGTATTCTGTTTCGGAACAGCTTCGATCAACGCGCGAAGTTTTTTCGCCTGATCCTCCGGAATGTGAGCAGCTACAAAATCAGCCCACTCAAGAGCAGTTTCTTTCATATCCGGAACCAGTCCGTCTTCTACTTCGATCGCATGAATGCTCTTCAGCATATCAATATAATACTTAGCAGCAAGTGTCAGGTCGTTCGGATCCTTACGGATCAGTTTTGTAACACTTGTAGCATTTAAAAGTTCTGTAACTGTACCATAGCCATCTCCTACGCGAACGATTCCGTAAGGAATAGCTGTGTTAATACCAAGAACAAATGCACGTCTTGCATTTTCACGTTCCTGCTTGATCTCCGGAAGTGCATCCTTCGCAAAGTATGTTTTTATGATGGTTTCATCATCATATCGATAAACAGCACCATTCGCGCCTTTCGCAATGAACTCGCATCCCTCAACACTCATTCTCTGGTATGCCTTTTCTACGGTTACCATCTCTGTAAAACCAGTCATATCAAAGATCTCGTATACGTCAGATGCAACATTAATAACTGCTAACTGCGGCTCTTCTTTTCTAAGTTTTAAAACAACACGAAGGCCGGCAGAAGAGATATACTCCAGTTTATCCGCATCAATAACAACGTGTTTCTCTTTATTATCATTTTTGATGCTAAAAATCTTCTCCTCTGCTGCAGATGCATTGGATGCATCGATTCTACCCTCAATGGCAATATAAAGAATATCTTTATCAATACGATATGTAATATTCACGTTTATTCTCCTTTTCCGAATACGATTTCTGTCAGTGCATTGTATTCAATCCATGCGGGAGTATCAGACAGACGTTCTGTCAATTTTGCGATGGAGCGATAATACCAAGCCTGTTCATCCACATTTTTCTGATTGAATCTCTGCCACATCGCGTGACCCTCAATCTTCCATTCGCGATAGATGGAACGCATATTGGCAAGCTTATCTCCGAGCCAGACCATTAATACGCCGATGTCCTCTGCATTCTTCAGATCTTCCAGTGATTCCTCTTTGCGAATCCTCCATGTTTCTGCCGGTGGACGATCAGCACGCTTATCTTCTGTCTCAGCCGCTACGAATTCCTTTATTCGTTTACCGAATTTCTCTTCGATTTCTTCAATCGTGATCTCTGTGTCTTCAACAACATCATGCAGAGCTGCGGCAGCGATCAGCTCCTGATCATCGGTCATCGTGCCAACAATAACTGCCGCTTCCATTGGATGTAAAATATAAGGGGACTCGCTTTTTTTACGCCGCATTCCATCATGAGCCTTAACTGCAAATATGATAGCCTCGCTTACAATTTCCATTATTCAATCTCCAGAATATCCGCAAATCCGGTCATTTCAAAAACTTCCATAACCACTTCATTTACATGTTTTACCTTCATAGAACCAATTTTCTGCATTTTCTTCTGTGCATTCAGTAAAATGCGAAGACCTGCACTGGAGATATACTCGAGTCCCTTCAGATCCAAAACAAGATTTTTGACATGATTCATTTCTTCATTGAGCGCTTTGTCGAGTACCGGAGCTGTAGTTGTATCCAGTCTTCCTGTAATCTCAATGATGGTTTCGTCCATATTTTTTTTCATTTCGATTGTCATGATTTTTACTCTCCTTTATATTTTTTTCATCATCGTAAGAATGTTTTCTCCATTTTCATAAGCGTAAGTTACCATATCCATCGTTTTCTTGGTAATGAAGATTCCGAGACCACCGATTTCACGCTCGCCTGCTGACAAAGTAACATCCGGATCCGGTTTTTTCAACGGATCAAACGGGATACCTTGGTCTGATAATCGGAAAGTAACTTCACGTTCTTTTTCATCAAAGCTGATCTGAAGAGAAACGTCTCCTTCTCCTTCTCCATAAGCATAGTGGGCTATATTGACGAATACTTCTTCAATAGCAACACAAACCGCCATTTGGACCTTCATGGAGCATTCATAAGTTTCCAGCATCTCTTCAACAAAGCCAAGTACATCTGTCAATGCTTCCGTCTTGGCCGGAAAATTCTTCTTCGTCATATCTGCACCTCCTTCGGGAAGCCTATAATCAAACATCAGCATGGTAATATCATCAAACTGCGGTGCCTCGCCCACGAATTCGTCAATATTTGCTTTTAACGCCGGCAGCAGTTCTGTTGCTTCAACAGTAATATTTTTATTCATGAAGTCAATAAGTCTGTCCTCACCATACAATTTATTATCGATATTTGTTGCCTCTGTCACACCGTCGGTATATAGGAACAGTCTGTCCCCCGGATTAAGAGTCAACTCGTTTGCACGGTAACGAACACCCTCCATGCCTGCAAGAATAAATCCTGTACGGCTTTTTAGGTACTCAAAACTTCCGTCTGCACGTTTCAGCAGCGGCGGATTATGACCCGCATTGGCAAACTGCAGGTTTCCGGTCGTAAGATCTAAAATACCCATCCACGCGGTAACAAACATACCGGACTCGTTATTTTCACAAAGCTTTTCATTGGCTTTCGTGAAAATCTCATTAACCGGCATTCCACTTTCTGCCAGATCCTTGATGATCGTTTTTGAGGTCATCATAAACATAGCCGCCGGAATTCCCTTACCGGAAACATCTGCCGCCAGGAATGCAACGGTTGTATCATTGATCTTATAGAAATCGTAGAAATCTCCGCCAACCTCTTTTGCAGCGATCATCTGTGCATAAATCTTGTAATCTTCACCGACAGGGAAGTTTGTCGGAAGTGCAGAAAGCTGAATCTGTTTTGCATATTCCAGTTCTTTATCGATGCGTGCTGCTGCTTCTGCGATATACCTTTTTAATGTAGAAACCGTTGAGTTGATATCATCTGATAAAGATGAGAACTCCTCATTGGAACGTACATCTACAGTCACGTTCAGATCTCCCTCCGTAATGCGTCCCAGCGTATCATTAATTCGTTTCAGATTATTGATAATGACACGTTTGATAAGGATATAAATGAATATGAAGAGAGTTGCAAAAATAAGTACCTGCATAAAGATACTGGTGTAGATTGAAGCGTCACGCATAAACATCGCTTCTGACTCAGGCATTGCCGTGATGATACAGTATCCTTCTACAAATTTAAATACATAGATATATGTTTCACTGAGATCTGTTTTGCCATCTACAATGTCCGCATAATAAAGCGCAGTAGCTGTCTTTCCTCCCAGCATCTCTTCCGGAGGCTCAATTCCGATAACAGAAATATGCTGTCCGGAGAAATCGTCGTCACTAACCAGATTGAGGTTTGGATCACAAACAGCAATGAAGCCTTTTGTACCTACGTGACGATTTTTCGTAACATCAATTACGAACTCATTCAACGCTTCGTGGAACTGTTCGGCATCGTAACCAACCTGAATAAATCCGCCGTTTGTCAAATTCACAGCTGCATACTTTCTCCATACAGTTTCATCTTTGCCTCTAGGGCTATACTCTTGTACAAAGGAATCCTGAACTTTTATCATATCCACAAATTCTTTGGACTGATCTTTAGAGTTCATGTCATAACTGTTGATAACATCCGCCTCTGTAGAGTCTGTAATGATGCCCGCCTCATTTACAACATTGATCTCTTTAATACCATACATTTTTGTGAGAAACTGCAAGGAAACATTGGGATTACTTTCATATTTCTTTTTCACATATTCTGCAATGCTGAGAATCTTCTCATCAGATTTTCCTTTGACATCTGCTTCCACATCGCTCATCGCAGTCGTAAATACTTTCTGTGTCTCAATCTTTACCATTCCATTCTGTAAAATGTAAGTAAAGCTGCTTGTGACAAGATAGGCAATTACAATACACGCCAAAAGCCATCTTTGGAATGTGTGGGCAATTCGCTCATTGCATCTTTCTCTGCTCAAACGCTCATGACTTAAGAATGTAACAATAATGATCGAGGCGCCAACTGCAAACGCATTGCCGATGATCATTGGGATCGTAGCACCTTTTACAAACTCAAACGCATAAGAAGAGTTATCCATGTTTGTAAGGAAAATCAGGATCATGTGTATAACTTCACATACGATCGCAATACAAATACCATAACCCCAAGTAGGCTTTTTGTCATCGAACATCAGCTTTCTCAATCCTGCAGCCATAAAACCTGCAAGGATGGTCGCAATACTGCATGCAACTTGTGTGTAGGTACCTGCTCCCCAGTACACGGAAAACCAACGATACAGGCCTCCGATAATACCTGCAATAATACCTGCAGGAGCACCAAAAATAAGTCCTGCAGATAACGGTGCCGCATCACGAACATTTACAACGGTTCCCAGCCAACTCACACCATAGCTGGATGCAAAGGCAGACGCACATCCGAAGAGAATACCGATACTTATTTGTCTTGTCATATACGACAATTTCTTCGCCGGCGCAGTTTTATCTGCCAGATATACACCGAAAACTAATAAACAATTAAGCAATATTGGAATAATTAATCTCATTTATCCTCCACTTTATCAAGATATACCGATCCACATTTTAAAAAACGTTGAAGCGAGGTCACTGACCATACTGATCACCACCAACAATATCATGTACAAAAACATACTGCCACGACTGATCGAGTTTCTGGCAACGCTGTAATAGAAATTGAACTGTCCCTGGAAATTATAATCTCGACTTTGGTTCCATTGATATGTAATTACATTCTCGTGTTGATAATCCATCGGAAGATATTCTTTATACAGATTCTCCTCTAATCGACGAATACGATAACACCCCGAATCATTGATCTCGTATTCTTCATTCACAGAAAGGGTTATAACCGCCTTTTTCAATTTTTGACGATGAAACGCGCCAATGCGAGTGATCTCTTCCGGCAAAAGCCTGGATTCATTAATACGAATCGAATATCCGTATTTTTCTGATACTACCGGCGACGTGATCAGGTCGCGCAGACGATCTAACACATTTCCCACATTGACATGATGTTTGAAAATCTCGTCCAGTGTTTTATGGGGCATACGCCAAATAAAATAGGCTTCATCGTTATCAAGATATGGCTGCAAACAGCTCAGATCAATACCAATCAATGTTCCCTTCGATATAGCTTTTGTCTGATATTCCAAAGTACTTATATGTACAATATCTATCGTTTTTCCGTTATAGGCAACTTCCGACGTGTACTCATTTTTTTTGTAATCTACAATACAGCCGGTGCTGAAGGTTGCCTGCAATATCTTCGTATCTTTGAATAGTAACGAAACATCATCAATTTCTTCACGACTAATGGAAAACGGTACGTACACAGATAAATATTTACTTATTTTTATACCACGTATGCGAATCGCCAGATCCACATAACTTTTTCCCTGAGGATTGATCCAGTCGTTGATATAAACGGTACTTGTATCATCGCCGTCGATCCAGACTGCCCAACCGTCATCGGCAAATTTCATTTGCTTTTTTTGCATTCGTTTATTGACTCCTTAATCACTCTATGTTCTTAGGCCAGGCTGCAACGAATGGCTGCTGATATGGTGCACCCTTCTCTGCGCAAGGACCTTCTCTCCACATACCAAAGAAACGGCCAAGAGAGAAAATGTAATAACCATCCTGATAATGGTCTGTGATGTCATAAGGATCCGCAAAGATCAAAACATCATCATACGGTTCTTCCGTTCCGCAAGTATCGATTCCAATAAGTACCTGCCAGTGACCGGCCCAGTCCACCCAATCGATCATGATCGGGATCCCGCGGTCGATACGATCGATCACAAATGATTCAAATTCTTTCGGAGACTCGATTTTTTTCGCTGCATCCGCATGGAATTCCACGTTCCAGCCAATCAAATCAAAAAAATCAGCAAGATTCTCTACCGTTGTACCTCGTGAATGATGACTTTCGACAAGCTGCCCAACTGCCTGCTCATGGTATTGACTGGCTCCAAACCAATTCAACACCATAAGTGCACTGGCTGCACCACAGGTATACTCAGTTTTTTGCTGATACGTTTTAAAATGTGTCAGAATATGCAAAGTGTCATCACTTTCCATATTATAATAATCGTTAAATACATAATACCGTGAATTTGCATGATTCAGTTTTCCGGAAAATGAAGCCGCTCCTTCTTCTTGGGACGTTGTTTGCTTCGGCTTCCGATCAATAATCATATGTAATTCCGGGAAGCATTTCTCTTCTCCGCTATCATTTTTATTCATAAGTCATCGTTCCTCTATTGCAAATTTTCTACCTGTCTAATTATATCATAATTTTCAAAAAAGAGTTTAATTATTTCATGTATTCATACATATTTTAAATCAAAAAAAGGGAATACCGTACCAATGTACGATATTCCCGGATTCTATTTCCTTTCAAAATATAAAAGCCAAAAGCCCTTGCAAATACAAGGAATTTTGGCAATAAAAAAAGCACGAGACGGGATTCGAACCCGCGGCCCTCGCCTTGGCAAGGCGATGCTCCACCACTGAGCCACTCGTGCAAATTTGTTATTTGTTTTTTCGAACACGCTTAGTATACCTCAACTAGATGATATTGTCAAGCGTTTTTTTATTTATTTTTTCTTTTTTCAAGAAAATGCCCAGAGCCGGAATCGAACCAGCGACACATGGATTTTCAGTCCATTGCTCTACCAACTGAGCTATCTGGGCAAATAAAATGATTAGCGATTGCTCGCTAATCATTTTATACTGGGCGGAGGTGGATTCGAACCACCGAAGCAAGTTGCAGCAGATTTACAGTCTGTCCCCTTTGGCCACTCGGGAATCCACCCATATCATTCTGACAAGTCAAAATGATAGCATAAAAAACTCTAAAAATCAAGTGTTTTTTCTTCAAAAATCATAGAACAGTGCGGGTCGATCTCCACTATCATATATCCTTTTTCAACCGGATACTGGATCCTTCCTACGTTGTAACGGATCTCTGTGGATTTCATCACTCTCCACATATGGTCGCCTTTTACCTCGGCCTGCCATACCGGAATGCGCACACGTTTTGTATATCCGGTACTGTTGACAACAACCACGCCTCGGTTTTCCTTATCAAAACGTCCATATGCGATCACGCCTGCATCTGCCAGAAGCGGTTTGAATGAACCATTTCGGAATGCAAGGTTACGTTTGCGAATTCCACCCAAATAACGATGGAACTCGATCAGTTCCTGATTCTCATGGCCCCACGGGTAAGTACGGCGGCTGTCAGGATCTGTCCAACCGCATACGCCGGCTTCATCACCATAGTAGATGGTCGGGGCACCCGGCCATGTCATCTGCACGACTGCTGCAGAACGGAATGTTCCGAAGTTGAGTCCTTCGTCTGCAGCCTGCGCTCCTTTCGCATCGATTCGTCCTACTTTACGGTTTGTTCTGGTCAGGAAACGAGAATGATCGTGGTTGGAAAGCTCATTCATCGCACATAACAGAGACGGTGTCTGGAATGCAGTCATATTGTCCAGCATGGAAGCCATAAATGCCTGGCTGTTCTGATATAAATGAGCATCGAATCGGTCACTGTGCTTCTCCAGACCGGTCAGGAACCAAGTCAACGGCTCCATGAACGCATCGTAGTTCATAACTGTATCCCACTCGTCACCCTGAAGCCACGGAGAAACATCACCATAGTGCTCTGCCAGGATCACTGCCTCCGGATTAGCTTCTTTGACAGCCTTACGGAAATCACGCCAGAATCTGTGATTGATCTCGCCGGAATGTCCCAGATCAGCAGCCACGTCTAAACGCCATCCGTCAATATTGTATGGCGGAGATACCCACTTTTTACCGATTTCCAAAATATAATTGTATAGTTCCTGAGACTCTTCATAATTCAGCTTAGGAAGTGTATTGTAGTTCCACCAGCCCTCATAAGACTGATTATCCGGCCATGCACTATCCTCTGTATTTGTAAACTTAAAGAAGTTTCTGTATGGACTATCGGCAGATGTGTACGCACCCGGTTCATATCCACCCTGTTTTTCATAGATCTTCTCTCGATCCATCCATTTATTAAAAGAACCGCAATGGTTGAATACTCCATCTAAAATGATCCTCATACCGCGTTTGTGAACTTCCTCTACAAACTTGGCAAAGAATTCATCGCTGGCCTTTAAGTTTTCCGGATCTGCTGTACGGACAGAATACTTATCCGCGTGCTCGTTAGACGTTGCATCCGAAGCCACAAGACCATCCGCATCTTTTACGATCACACCATAATGCGGATCGATATGCTCATAGTCCTGACAATCGTATTTATGGTTAGACGGAGAAACAAATACCGGGCTCAGATATAACACCTCTACCTTCAGACTCTGAAGGTAATCCAGTTTGTCAATGATTCCCTGAATGTCACCGCCATAAAAACGATCCACATCCAGTAACGATACACCTGAATCCCATTTATCTACCTTGGTAACCGGGAAACCAATGTATACATACTCATCGGAAAGAACATCATTCTTCGGATCACCATTGTAAAAACGGTCCACAAAGATCTGGTACATGATCGCACCTTTGGACCATTCCGGCACATGAAATCCCGGTGTGATCCGGAACATCCTGCGAAGTTTCATGTCTTCTGACACACCCAGTCGGTTGTAACGGCAGACTTCTTCCCCGCTTATTATTTCAAAATAAAAATAGATAACCTCTTCTCTTACCGGCATTTTGCACTCGTAATAGTCAAAGGCTCCTATCGTCTCTACTTTTTTTAGGTGAATCTTCACACCCTTATCACAGATTACAAGTTTTACATAATCTGCATCATCTTTCGCTGTTCGAAACCGCAGTGTAACAATATCCCCCGAATCCGGTTCTGCCGGTATTCTGTACTCTATAGTTTCGTCACAAAACAGAGCCGCCCTATTCATTCGAAACAGCTCCCCCTCTCTCAATCCAAATTGTAAAAAATTAAAAACACAATACCTTTTTATTATACAACAAAAACAGATTATTTGCATCTGTTTTTTGTCGATTGTCACACTTTTCGAAACATGTTTCGTAGGCGAAACTCAGTGTTTCGATAAAAGAAAAACGTCCGATGGGGAATCATCGGACGTTTTTCGGAAAAGGTATTATGTCTCTTATGGGGTATAGCAAAAACTATATAATGTATTGGGGGGGGTTACGTGTAGTAATATAGCACAGCTTTTGGAAAAAGTGTGCACAAACTTGCGATTTTTTTAACGATTTTTTTGTGCGTTTTTACTTTAACAATGTCTGGTTTGTATGTTTTTTACATAACAACAAAAAAAGCAGTGTTTGCTTATGTTTCTTTTAAACAAACACCGCTTTTCTTTATTTTCTTAATCGCAAATCATTTCTTTCTCGAACAGCGCTTCAAACTCTTCCTGGCCGATCTTTTCCTTTTCAAGAAGAAGTTCGCAGCACTTGTGAAGCACATCTTTGTGTTCGATAATGATGGCTTTCGCCTTATCGTAGCACTCATCGACAATACGTTTGATCTCACTGTCGATCACAGAAGCAACATTTTCACCGTAGCTTCTTGTGTGAGCCAGATCACGGCCGATGAACACTTCGTCCTCATCGCTTCCGTAATGGATCATACCTGCCTTCTCAGACATACCGTACTGTGTTACCATCGCACGGGCGATCGCAGTTGCATGCTTGATATCCTGAGATGCGCCTGTTGTCACATCCTCGAAGATCAGCTCCTCTGCAATACGGCCTCCAAGAGAAACCATGATATCCTGAAGCATCTTGCCTTTGGTGTTGAACATCTCGTCTTTTTCCGGAAGCGGCATGGTGTAACCTGCGGCACCCATTCCTGTCGGAATGATAGAGATTGTATGAACCGGTCCAACATCCGGAAGGATATGGAATAAGATCGCATGGCCTGCCTCATGATAGGCTGTGATCTTCTTTTCTTTCTCGGATATCACTTTGCTTCTCTTTTCTGCACCGATTCCCACCTTAATAAATGCACGCTCAATATCTTCCTGTCTGATATAACGTCTGCCGGATTTTGCTGCGTAGATCGCAGCTTCATTCAGAAGATTTTCCAGATCAGCACCGGTAAATCCGGCTGTTGTCTGAGCGATCTTTTTCAGATCTACGTCATCGCCTAACGGCTTTGCAGATGCATGTACCTTTAAGATTTCCTCACGGCCTTTGACATCTGGTCTGCCGACACCGATCTTACGGTCGAAACGGCCCGGACGAAGGATTGCCGGATCCAGAATATCCACACGGTTTGTTGCCGCCATCACGATGATACCTTCATTGACACCAAAACCGTCCATCTCTACCAGAAGCTGGTTGAGTGTCTGCTCTCTCTCATCGTGGCCGCCGCCCATACCGGTACCTCTGCGTCTTGCCACAGCATCGATCTCGTCAATAAATACGATACACGGAGCATTTTTCTTCGCATCCTCGAAAAGGTCACGAACACGGGATGCACCGACACCGACAAACATCTCTACGAAATCAGAACCGGAAATGGAGAAGAACGGAACTCCTGCCTCACCTGCAACCGCTTTCGCAAGAAGTGTCTTACCTGTTCCGGGAGGACCCACCAGGATCACACCCTTCGGGATTCTTGCACCTACATCTGTATATTTCTTCGGATTCTTTAAGAAATCAACGATCTCTACCAGATCATCTTTCTCCTCGGAGAGTCCTGCTACTTTATCAAAGTTGATATCGTTAGTCTTGGTCATTCTTGCACGGCTCTTTCCGAAATTAGCCATCTTTCCGCCACCGCCGCCATTGGCTTTGGCATTCATGAACAAGAACATCACGACAATGAGAACCATAGAGAAGCAAAGCGGGAGCAGAGTTGTCACAAGATAATTTTCCTGAGGAACATCTGTCAGGTAATATTTGATCTCATTCTCTCTGAGGACCTTTTCGATCTCCACCACATCAGAAACTGCCATGGTCGCTCCTGTACCGTCTGCCAGTGTAATATAAAGCACGCCGGTCGGAGTCTGCTGATTCTGCTCGATCTGGATCTCATTAATTGTTTTGTTTTCTACAGCTACCATAAATTCCTGGTAACTCAAGCTTTCGCCAAACAGGTTCTTCTGAATCATCGTACTCATCATAAGAAGCACGATCGAAACGATCAGAAGCAGACCCATCCCGCGAAACTGGGGTTTCTGTTTCAATTATCTTCCTCCTTCAATGATTATTCTTCTACGAATTCTACCACACCGATAAACGGAAGATTACGATACTTCTGGTCATAGTCAAGACCATATCCAACTACAAACTTGTCCGGGATCTGGAAACATGTGTAATCTGCATCGATCTCAAGCACACGGCGATCCGGTTTGTCCAGCAATGTACAAATGCTTAAGGATGCCGGTTTTCTTGTGGATAAAAGATTCTTCAGATGTGCTAATGTTCTTCCGGAGTCGATGATGTCTTCTACGATCAGGACATTTTTTCCCTCTACCGGCTCATCCAGGTCTTTGGAAAGGCGTACAATACCGGAGGATACTGTGCCGCTGCCGTAGCTGGAAATAGACATAAAGTCGATAGTTGTCGGAATTGTCAGGTGTTTCGCAAGCTGGCACGCAAAGAAAGAACTTCCCTTTAAGATACAGATCAGGTGAATGCTTCTTCCGGCATAGTCTTTGTTAATCTGCGCTGCTACCTCGGCGATCTTTGCTTCCAATGTCTGCTGATCAATAAAAATGCTAACTCTCTCTGTCATAGTCTTCTCCTTTGTCTACCCGGACTTCTAATATGTTCCGAGTCGCATCTGTTATTTTGTAGTATTCGCTGATACGATATCCAACGACCCAGAGAATGTGATTCCCTTCTGCCAAAAGCAAAATCTTATCACGAAGCTCTTCCGGGATCTTTTCATCGATAAAAAACCGATGGAGCTTCTTGGTTTTTCCGTCTCCGATCATAAAATAATCGCCCGGTTCTCTGGCCCTTACAGATAGTGTATCACAGATTCTATCATAGTCAAACCATTTCGTATACTTGTTTTTTGGGATTGCCAGGTCTTTTTCCCGGGCAAATACCCTCATTTTCAGGTTATCTGACGTAATTCTATCTTCTTTGGGCACAATTGCCTTACGAATAGACAGTTTTTGATACCCGCGAATCGCTCGCAGGCCATACGGAAGATCTGCCGCCGTTCCGCCTCCCGGACCATCTAAAGCAGACACTGCCTCGATATGACGGGCAGAAATATCTTTGGAATTGCCGGCCACTCTTGCGATCATCGCCCGGATCAAATAGGCCTTCATGATCTCCGGCTGCGGATCAAACACTTCAACATCAATACTGATCTCATCCGCCGTCTCTCCGTTCACATCTCCAAGAAGTTTTTCCGCTTGTGCAAGAAAATATTCATCTGCCTGAGAAGCAAATAAAGCAGTTTTTAATATGTGCTCTTCGGCACGGTCATTGACATTCTCACGAATCCACGGAATCAGTACATTCCGAACCTTATTTCTGGAGTAGACCAGTTCCCGATTTGTGGAATCTTCACACCAAGCTTCCTTTTCTTCTATTAAATAAGCTTCGATCTCCTGCCGTTCCATACAAAGCAGCGGACGGATGATCGTTTGATCCTCCGACAGTCTTCGTATCGGCCGAATCCCTCCAAGACCGCGAAGGCCTGTACCGCGAAACAGATTCATGAGCACAGTTTCTGCCTGATCATCTTTATGATGCGCAGTCGCGATCTTATGACAGTCAAACTCCCCTGCAGTTTTCTCCAGCCACTGATACCGCAGCACTCGACCGGCTTCTTCTTCTGACAGGCCATGCTGCTTCGCATGCTCTGCCACATCTTCCTTTGCAACTTTTAATCTGACCTGAAGACGCTGACACAATGCTCGCACATATGCCTCGTCACGATCCGCTTCCTCTCCACGAAGTCCATGATTCAAGTGAAATGCCATGACCTGAATCCCAAGAGAGGTTTCCAATGCTTTCAACATAAGCAAAAGGCAGACGGAATCTGCGCCGCCTGACACTGCTGCCAGTACGCCGTCTCCCGGTTCTGCCATATGATTCTGCTTCATATATTCTTTTACGCGCATTGTCCACGTCTGCATATTCATCGTCCGTAAATTCCTCCAACCAACACCGTCATGTCGTCCCGCGGCTCCGGCTCCAGGGCCAGAGCGTAAGCCATGATCATCTCTGCTGTCTCCTGCGGTCCGGCCTCCGGAAGGCCCGCCAGAAATTCCTGAAAGGCTTTCTCTTTTTCCTCGCCCGGCATTGCTTCCAGAACACCGTCACTGACCATGACAACTTTGTCACCATCCCACAATTTCCTCGACAATAAGATCGGTTCTACCGGATTTAATACCCCGGCCGGCACATGATCTGCTGCCAGGATCTCCACGGTTTCCTCTCCCATCACAAATGAGGCCGCGGCCCCCAGTTTCATCATCTCCACGACTCCGGAATACAGATCCACCAGACAAAGGTCCAGCGTTGCAGGCCGTTCATGGTGTCCCGTCAGCAATAGTACCGTATTCACCAACTTCAATGCTGCCCGGGCTGAAAATCCTGTTTCCAGAAGCTGCTCTGAAAGTTCAATGACCTTCTCACTGTCCTCATTGGCGATCCGGCCGCTTCCCATTCCGTCCGACAGGCTCATGATCGCTTGTCCCGGCAGCCGGTTTTTAAATGTATAACTGTCACCCGATATCTCTTCGCCACTGCGCGGGATACGCGAGGAGCCAAACAACATCCGGTATTTTCCATCTTCCACAAAACGGAATGCAGCTGCATTCCGTGTAATGATCGTCTTTCCATCCTTGGCAGGACTCCAGGTTCCCTTTAAAGCCTTTCCAACCAGTTCCGCTGCATCACGGGCTGTCATACACCGTCCATTGGTCATCCTGGCTGTAAAAAACACTTCCCTCTGCTCCGCCTCATATTGCAGGACCAGTATGTTTTCCGCCGCGATCCGGCGTTTTCTCAGCACTGTCTGCAGAGCAGGCTCCCATTTTGCAGTCACATCTGCTGCCCGCTCCATCTGCCCGGAAAACTCCTCCAAGATCCCGGCCATCTCCTCAAACTGGACCATGACTGCATCCCGGCTCTCCAAAAAACGGTTCTTCCAGGTCAGGTTCATGGTCGCACGGCCCAGATTCCTGTTCAGATGTCCTAAGTAATCAGATTTTCTTCGACAAACCTCAAGAAATCGCCTGGGCATATCCTCATAATCCACACTGCCCTTTTTTTCAAACGTCCGAAGCAGATAGTAAAGATAATAACTTTCTTCTTCGTCCCCTTGCATACAGCGGATCCTGATCCCACAATGATCGCAGTTCCCACATACCATAGCTGTGGCTGATTCCAGTGCTGCCAATCCATCTTCTCTGGTCAGTCCATGCTCGTCGTTTGCTTTGCCAAATGATTTTGCCAATTCTCCCATGGAAGATGCCATCTCTCGCAGCCGCTTTGCTGCATATCCATTCAGCCCATCCATGTCTTTATGTACCACCCGTTTTCCTAACACAAAAATCCCTCCTAACCTGCGTATCATATTATAAACAGATCAGAGGGAAATATTTGTCAGTTTTACGGGGCTGTATCAGAAAATCTCATGACAAGGATCACTTATTTTCCTTCGGTTTCAACAATATCTCGTCTTTTTTGACCAGACCCAACTTCTCTTTGGCTACTTTTTCCACGTACTGTTTGGTCTGGACGTAAATGCGGTATTCTTCCAGCTGCGCCGCACGCGCCTCCTCTTCCGCAAGGACCTTTTCCAGATTCTGCTCTTTCGCACGATACTCAAGATCCTTTTCTTCAAGAGAGGCTTTACCAAAATGCACCACCACCGAAAGGCTGAAAACGACAACAGTAATACCGATCAGCGCAAGACGATTGCCCCAATTGGCATTGGAATTCATTTTTGTTTTTCTTTTTCCATTGCGATCGTGTTTCTGTGCCATATTTCCTCACTTCTTTTTCTGACGATGGTTCCTTTTTTTCATTGTAATCCATCTTCCGATGTTTTTCAAGACTCCAAATATGCTCCGGCTGACAATTGCATCATAAAGGCTCATTCCAAGGAACACGCAGATGATCACGTATCCTCGCAAAATCCCGCTATTTTGATAAAATAACAGGCGGAAAGTCATGGCCGCACAATAGATCCAGTATATAAGATCTTCCATGCCTGTCCACCACTTCCCGTGCGGGATCAGCATGCGAAACAGTCTCAAAAAATCATAACTGATCATTAGCACTACTCCCAGTAAAAAACTACTGAGCGCCAGCTCCGCCTCCAGCTTTATGTATTCACTCACCTGCCATGTCTCCTACTCACACACCTGCTTTGCATTGACTTGATCTGCACACCTACTTTGCATTGACGGAATTTACACACCTGTTTTGCGTTGACCTATTTGAACAGTTTTGCCCATAAGGACTGACTTGTTTTTCGATATCCTTCATTGGAAGAATACACCAGACTGTCTGTTTTTCCGTCCAGATCCAGTTCTCCCTTTTCCAAAGATAAGCGGCTTACATGGAGGTCTTTTCCCTTAATCGTCAAAAGTCCCATATCCGTATCCAATACAATAGTAGTTTCGTCAAATGAGATCACATCCAGGACACCTGTCAGAGTTCCTTTTTCTCGGTTGTACAATTCCAGTTTGTGGGACAGACCCAGCTTTTCTTCCATAAAAACCTCCTGATATACTCATGCTTATCTTCAGTATATTAAGAGATTATCGGATTTATGATCTAAAAGCACAAAAAAAGAACCTCTGCCTTTCGGAGAGGTTCTTTCTTACAGATATTCAAACATTTCTTTCGCATCTTCTTTACGAATGGTTTCCTGAACGCTTGTGATACGGACTTTCACGGCTCTTGTACCAAATGCGATCTCGATGATGTCGCCTACTTTCACTTCGGCGCTGGCTCTTGCCACTTTATCATTAAGCATCACACGGCCGCTGTCACATGCTTCGTTTGCAACGGTTCGTCTTTTGATGATGCGGGATACTTTCAGATACTTATCTAAACGCATAAGACTCTAAATTAAGCGTTGATCTGATCTTTCAGAGCTTTACCAGCTTTGAACTTCGGTGTCTTGGAAGCAGCGATCGGCATCTTCTCACCTGTTTTCGGGTTTCTGCCTTCTCTTGCAGCTCTCTCGGATACTTCGAATGTACCGAAACCTACAACCTGGATCTTCTCGCCATTTGCTAAAGCATCAGCAACAACATCTGTGAACGCTTTTAATGCTTTCTCTGCATCTTTCTTGGAAAGCTCTGCCTTCTCTGCTACTGCTGCGATTAATTCTGTCTTATTCATGATTGATTCCTCCTGATATAATTCGCTTATAATTGACGGACACAGGCCCGACAATTTAATTTCCTGCAAAACGCACTCTTACATTTATATATGTTTCAAGCAGCTTTGTCAAGTTTTTTCCATGTTTTGAATGCGCAAAAATCCATTGATTTTCCTACATTTTACGCCTTATATCTCCATGGTTTTTTCGTGCTTTCTGCGCTCTGCCCGCTCCCGGTTTCGCGCCTCGCGTTCCGCGCGTTCCAGACGCTTGATCTCTGCCCAGCGCTCTGCACCTGTCAGCTCTTCAGGAAGTTCCGGCCCTCCAAATACATTTGGATGGCGCTTGATCATTTTCCAGCAAATGTCATCAATGACGTCGTCAATAGTGAATGTTCCGTTTTCTTTTTCGATTTCTGCATGGATCATGATCTGGTAAAGCAGGTCTCCCAGTTCCTCGCAGAGATTATCCGGATCCTTGTTGTCGATCGCCTGCAGGACTTCTGCAGTTTCTTCTACAATATATCGTTTCATCGATTCGTGGGTCTGGACACTGTCCCATGGACAGCCATCTTTGGCACGAAGTCTGGTCATAATGTTTTTCAGGTCATCTAACGTATACATAGTTCTCTCTCCTTTGAGGAGATTATACCATAGTTTATCCGGAATCGCATCCTATTGATCTAACTCTCCATCTGACGTCCGAGAAATCCGGATGCTGTTGCAGCCAGCCGAAGTTCTCCTTCTCCAAACTTTACCCTCGGCTCTCTGGTCATCAAGACCACTGCTCCAATAGCGTCGCCTTCACAAATGATCGGAGAGATCACCTGGGCAGTCACACCTTCCAAATCCTCTGCTGTGATCGGTGTATACGTCCGGTCATCTTTCCCAGCCTGAATCGTTGTCCGCTCCTGGATCACATGCTCCAGCTGTTTGCTGATCGGTTTCTGGTACATTTCTTTCTTCGCCCCTCCGGCTGCTGCAATTACCTGATCGCGGTCTGTGATACAGATCATGAGACCTGTAGACTGGGCCATCGCATCTGCATACTGACCGGCAAACGCATTTAACTCCATCATCGGGGAGTATTTTTTGAGAATGATCTCGCCTTCGCGGTCTGTGAAGATTTCCAAAGGGGTTCCTTCCCGCAAACGAAGGGTCCGTCGGATCTCCTTCGGGATCACCACACGGCCAAGATCGTCAATCCTCCTTACAATTCCTGTAGCTTTCATATAAAAATTCCTCCATTTACTGTACTAACCGTTTCTGGATGTAGTATCTGTCAATGAAGGAATTTTATACTTGTGAAACTTTTATTTACTTTTCCGTGATAACGTGATATAATGGCACCAATTTCTTGGTTAATATTTATGCAAAAGGAGCGACTATTTATGCAGAAAAGAAAGGCACTCATCATCGGCTCCGGCCCTATCATTATCGGTCAGGCCTGCGAATTTGACTATTCCGGAACTCAGGCATGTAAAGCCCTGAGAAATCTGGGTTATGAAATTATTTTGGTAAACTCCAACCCGGCAACGATCATGACAGATCCCGAAATGGCAGATGCTACTTACATTGAACCTTTGAATGTGGCGCGATTGACTCAGATCATCGAAAAGGAACGCCCGGATGTACTGCTTCCAAACCTAGGTGGACAGTCCGGACTGAATCTCTGTTCCGAATTGGCACAGGCAGGTGTTTTGGAGAAATATCATGTGGAAGTTATCGGCGTTCAGGTTGACGCTATCGAACGAGGCGAAGACCGTATCGCCTTCAAAAATACCATGGATGCCCTTGGCATCGAAATGGCACGAAGTGAAGTCGCCTACTCTGTTGAGCAGGCGTTAGAAATTGCAGACCGTTTGGGCTATCCGGTCGTTTTACGTCCGGCCTACACGATGGGCGGCGCCGGAGGCGGACTGGTATACAATATGGATGAATTGCGTACGGTCTGTGCCCGCGGTTTACAAGCAAGCCTTGTAGGTCAGGTGCTGGTCGAGGAGTCCATCCTTGGCTGGGAAGAGCTGGAATTGGAAGTAGTCAGAGATAAAGACGGCAATATGATCACGGTCTGCTTTATTGAAAACATCGACCCACTCGGTGTTCACACCGGAGATTCCTTCTGTTCTGCACCAATGCTCACAATCCCGGAGTACGTACAGAAACGTTTACAGGAAAAATCCTATAAGATCGTAGAATCCGTACAGGTCATTGGCGGTACAAACGTACAGTGGGCCCATGATCCGAAAACAGATCGTGACATCGTCATTGAGATCAACCCGAGAACTTCTCGTTCTTCCGCTCTGGCTTCCAAAGCAACTGGTTTCCCGATCGCTTTGGTATCTGCCATGTTGGCAACCGGTCTGACACTGAAAGACATCCCTTGCGGTAAATACGGAACACTCGACAAATATGTTCCAGACGGCGACTATGTGGTGATCAAATTTGCACGCTGGGCATTTGAAAAATTCAAAGGCGTGGAAGATAAACTTGGTACTCAGATGCGCGCTGTAGGCGAAGTTATGAGCATCGGTAAAACTTATAAAGAAGCATTTCAAAAAGCGATCCGCAGTCTGGAGACCGGTCGTTTCGGTTTAGGCTACGTGAAAGATTTCCACAGCCTTTCTAAGGATGAACTGCTGAGAAGACTTCATACTCCGTCCAGCGAACGTCATTTCCTGATGTATGAAGCTCTTCGCAAGGGTGCAACTGTGGATGAGATCCACGAGATCACTAAAGTGAAACACTGGTTCATTACTCAGATGATGGAACTGGTACAGGAAGAAGAAGCGCTGATCGCAAACAAAGGCAGTCTGCCGGAAGATCAGGCTCTGATCCAGGCTAAGAAAAACGGTTTCTCCGATAAATATTTGAGTAAGATCCTTGAGATTTCTGAGGATTCCATCCGTAACCGCAGAATCGAACTGGGTATAGAGGAAAATTGGGAACCGGTTCATGTAAGCGGCACTCAGGATAAGGCATATTATTATTCTACTTATAATGGTACGGATAAGAATTCGGTCAACGAAGAAAAACCGAAGGTTATGATCCTGGGAGGCGGTCCAAACCGTATCGGCCAGGGTATCGAATTTGATTACTGCTGCGTTCATGCATCTTTGGCTCTGAAGCAGCTTGGGTTTGAAACCATCATCGTCAACTGTAACCCGGAGACCGTATCGACTGATTACGATACCTCCGATAAATTATACTTTGAACCGCTGACTCTGGAAGATGTCCTGAGCATTTACCACAAGGAAAAACCGGTTGGCGTTATCGCTCAGTTCGGTGGTCAGACTCCGTTAAACCTGGCAGCTGATTTGGAACGAAACGGAGTGAAGATCCTTGGTACTCCGCCTGCAGTCATTGACCTCGCAGAGGACAGAGACCAGTTCCGTGCTATGATGGATAAGCTTGGCATCCCGATGCCGGAATCCGGTATGGCGGTTACTGTAGACGAAGCTCTGGAGATCGCTGATCAGATCGGTTATCCGGTCATGGTTCGTCCGTCTTATGTACTGGGCGGTCGCGGTATGGAAGTGGTCTACGATCCGGAGAACCTGAAAAAATATATGGCAGCAGCTGTCGGCGTCACACCTGACCGTCCGATCCTGATCGACCGTTTCCTTAACCACGCGCTGGAATGTGAAGCAGATGCCATCTGTGATGGCAAGCATGCTTTTGTACCTGCTGTTATGGAGCATATCGAGCTGGCCGGTGTTCATTCCGGAGACTCCGCGTGCATCATTCCTTCCCGCCATATCAGTGAGAAAAACGTTGCGACGATCAAGGAGTATACACGAAAGATCGCAGAGGAAATGGGTGTCCGCGGTCTGATGAATATGCAGTACGCCATCGAAGACGATAAAGTATTTGTCCTGGAGGCAAACCCGAGAGCATCCAGAACCGTACCGCTTGTCAGCAAGGTCTGCAACATCCGCATGGTACCTCTGGCGATCGATATCGTTACTTCCGAATTGACAGGAAGAGAATCTCCGGTAGCAAACTTAAAAGAGCGAAACATCCCTTATTACGGTGTTAAAGAAGCCGTATTCCCGTTTAACATGTTCCCGGAAGTTGACCCGATCCTCGGACCGGAAATGCGCTCCACAGGCGAAGTATTAGGTTTATCTCACTTCTATGGAGAGGCATTCTTCAAGGCACAGGAAGCAACCCAGTCTCAGCTTCCTCTGACCGGACGTGTACTGATCTCCGTCTGTGACAAAGATAAAGACGAGATGATCGAAGTTGCCCGCGACCTTCTGGCTTCCGGCTTCCGCATCCTGGCAACCAAGGGCAATCAGAAAGCTCTGACCGATGCCGGTATCCTCTCCGAGTTTGTGTATAAACTGGATGAAGGACGTCCAAACATCAACGATTTGATCACAAACGGTAAAGTAGATCTGATCATCAACACTCCGCACAGCGCTGACGCTTCCAATGATGACAGTTATCTGCGTAAGGCAGCCATCAAGAAAAAAGTTCCTTATATTACTACCATCGCTGCTGCAAAAGCTGCTGCCAGCGGTATCAAATCCATGAACATGCCTGATTGTGGTGTGATCAAATCCTTACAGGAATTACACGCTGAGATTACAGAAAAAGACATCTAATGCAAATAAAGCACAAAAAAAGTTCCGGCCGGAAGAAATATCCGGTCGGAACTTTTTGACTCTTATAATGTAGCTGCCATAACAGCTTTAATTGTATGCATACGGTTCTCCGCCTCATCAAAGACGATGGAGGCATCACTCTCAAATACCTCGTCGGTAACTTCCATACAGTCGATACCGAACTTATCGTAAATCTGTTTGCCGATCGTTGTGTTCAGATCATGGAATGCCGGCAGACAGTGCATGAAACGACACTGCGGACCCGCATTGTCCATCAGTTCTTTGGTCACACGATACGGAGTCAGCTCTTTGATACGCTCTTCCCAGACACTGTCCGGCTCTCCCATGGATACCCAAACGTCAGTATAGATCACATCTGCTCCTTTGGTTGCTTCCATCGGGTCTGTGATAAACTCTAATGTAGCGCCTGTCTCTGCTGCGATTGCCTGACACTGCTCGATCAGTTCTTTGCCCGGGAAGTATTTCTCCGGAGCGCATGCCACAAAGTGCATGCCCATCTTCGCACAGCCAACCATCAGAGAATTGCCCATGTTGTAGCGCGCATCGCCCATGTATACCAGTTTCTTCCCTTCAAGACTTCCGAAATGCTCACGGATTGTCAGAAAATCTGCCAGGATCTGTGTCGGATGGAATTCATTAGTCAGACCATTCCATACCGGTACACCTGCATATTTTGCCAGATCTTCTACGATCGTCTGAGCAAAACCACGATATTCGATACCATCGTACATACGGCCAAGAACTCTGGCTGTATCTGCGATGGATTCTTTCTTGCCCATCTGGCTTCCGCTCGGTCCCAGATAAGTCGCAGTCATGCCAAGATCGGCTGCTGCTACTTCAAACGCACAACGGGTACGGGTAGAATCTTTTTCAAACAGAAGAACAATGTTTTTGCCTTCATGAATTCGGTGCGGGATACCGGCTTTCTTTTTCGCCTTAAAGTCAGCCGCCATATCCAGTAATGTATTCATTTCTGCCGGGGTAAAATCCAGCAGTTTCAGTAAATGCTTGCCTTTCATCTTAATACCTCACTTATAAAACCTTTGCCAGGAATGTCTGAAGTCGTTCGCACTTCGGATTTCCGAAAATCTCCTCCGGACTTCCCTCTTCCGCGATCACACCATCATTCAGGAATAAAATACGATTAGAAACCTCACGGGCAAAACCCATCTCATGGGTTACAACCACCATGGTCAGACCTTTTCCTGCCAGGTCCTTCATAACATCCAGAACTTCTCCTACCATCTCCGGATCCAGAGCAGAAGTCGGCTCGTCAAATAACATTACATCCGGGTCCATGCATAATGCTCGTACGATCGCCACACGCTGCTTCTGTCCACCGGACAATTTATTCGGATATTCGCCTGCACGGTCAGCCAGACCGACACGCTCCAACAGTTCCATCGCTTTGGCTTCCGCTTCAGCCTGCGGAACCTTCTTTAACATCATCGGGGCACAAGTCAGATTTTCCAGCACTGTCATATGCGGAAACAGATTAAACTGCTGGAATACCATACCCATCTTCTGACGATGCTGGTTCAGATTGGCTTTTGGTGCAGCCAGATCCGCACCGTCAAAAATAATCTTGCCTCCGGTTGGTTTTTCCAACATATTGAGGCATCTTAAAAATGTAGATTTACCGGAACCGGACGGACCGATAATACAGACTACATCTCCTTTATTAATCGTAACACTGATATCTTTCAGGACTTCATTGCCCTGGAAACTTTTCTTTAAATGTTCAACGCTTATCACTCTTAGCCAGTCTCCTTTCCAGAATTCCCAGCAGCTGGGTCAGGAATACCACGATCGCAAGGTAAGTCAATGCAACTACCATAAGTGGATTCACTGCATCGTATGTATTGTTTCGGATCAGGTTACCGGCTCTGGTCAGATCAGAAACTGCCACATAACCGGCTACAGATGTCTCTTTTAACAGAGCGATCATCTCATTACCGATCGCCGGAAGGATATTTTTCATCGCCTGCGGAATGATGATCTTCCAGGTCGCCTGCAGATTGGACATACCAAGGCTTCGACCAGCCTCCATCTGTCCCGGATCTACCGCCTGAATACCGCTTCGCATCAGCTCTGCCATATACGCCGAGGAGTTGATACCAAAGGTCACGATACCAACCACGATACCATCGGAACTTTTCAGGATAACAAAGTAGAAGATCAACAATACTACAACAACCGGGATACCGCGGATAACCGTTGTATACAGGTCGCAGAACATGCACAGAGGTTTCATAAACGGAACGTCTTCTCCACAATATTTAATAATGGAGATGATAGAACCTAAAACTACACCGATGAGCAAAGCACCGAGTGTGATGATCATGGTA